>PWVN01000038.1 GCA_003561835.1 Syntrophomonadaceae bacterium | reverse complement strand
GGGGCGCCAGGCGGAGGTTCCCAAAATCAGCCCGGGAAAGGTAAAAACCTTTCTGGAAAGGGCAGGACAGCAGGGGAAGGCATGGTTGGCAGCTGCCGGCCCGCTGAAGGGAAGGATCGGGTCCTTTTTCGGGGCCCTGCGGATGAGGGCCACCGCCATCCCCGGCGCGCTGGGGCATCGGTGGCAGGGTTTTACCCGGGCCCTCTGGGGCAGCCTGCAGGGGATCCGACGGCAGGCGGCGGGGAAATCCTGCAAGAGAATGGCGGCCGTGGGAATCGTCCTGGTCCTGGCCGTTTCCGGTTTCCTGGGAACTTACATATACAATCAGGGGTTTGGCTATGTTCTGGTGGTTGACGGGCAGGAAATCGGCTTCGTCACCGAGGAAGACTCCGGGGCCATCGAGCACTTCCTGGCGGAACTGTCGGAGGCGGCAACCCTTTACTACGGTGCCCAGGTGGCCAGGAATGAACGGGTGGAATTCCTGAGGGAGCGCCGTCCCGGGGAGCATATGGTTGCAGGGGAAGTCCAGGATGAGCTGCAGCAAATCCTCTCCTTCAGTGTGTACGGGTACTCCCTCTCCATCAACGGGGTGGAGACGGCGGTCCTGGCCAGCGAGGAAGACTATACAGACCTGGTACATAAAATCAAGGAAGCCTTCGTTGACGACAACGGCGACGCCGTCCTGCGGCACTTTGCCATCCAGGACGACTTTCAGCTGGCGAAAACCCTGGTACCCCCCGATGCCATTGCCCGGGTTGAGGATGTGGCCGACCTGCTCCTCAACAAAACCGCCCAGCGGCGTACATACCTGGTATCCCGGGGGGATTCCCTGTATACCATAGCCCGAAGCCAAAACATGAGCCTGAAAGACCTGCAGCAGGCCAACCCCCAGGTCACGGGGGACCTGATCAGGCCGGGGGATGAATTGAACCTGGTCAAGGCAATGCCCATGGTCACCGTTTCCATGGTGGAGGAAGTAACGGTTTTGGAGAAGATCCCCCATGAAACCCGCTATGTTAACGACAGCAGCATGTATACCAACGAGACCAGGGTTACGCAGGCCGGGTCCCCCGGAGAGAAGGAAGTTACCTACCAGGTGACCAAAGAAAACGGTATGGAAGTTTCCCGCCGGGTCCTCAATGAAGAGGTCATCACGGAACCCGTGACCCAGGTGGTCGTCCGGGGAACCCGCAGGAGGCCCTTCGATCCCACGGGCCGTTTCGGCTGGCCCCTGCCCGCCGGTACGGGCACCCTGACCTCCCCCTATGGCTGGAGGGGGGGCAGCATGCATTACGGTATCGATATCGCCGCCCCCACGGGCACGGCCATCCGGGCGGCGGAGAGCGGTGTTGTGGCCACGTCGGCCTACCGGGGCAGCTACGGGAACCTGGTCATCATCAACCACAGCAGCGGGTACAGCACCTACTATGCCCATAATTCCCGGAACCTTGTCTCCGCGGGGCAAAAGGTGAGCAAGGGTCAGACCATCGCCCTGGTGGGAAGCACGGGCAACAGCACCGGGCCCCATGTCCATTTTGAGATCCGCAGAAACGGCACGCCCACAAATCCCATGAACTTCTACCGGCGCTAGGGGCCGAGGGCCTGAAAGAGGGCCGGAGCAAAAAAGCCGGGAGCCTTTACCAAAGCAGGCTCCCGGCCTCTGTTTTCCGAATCCCCGGAGCGGGGACGTATTTATTCCCCATCTTCCAGGCGGTTTTTTTCTGCCTTTGTATTCCGTAAAAAAGGGATGCCCAGTCTGGAATACTCCCGGGCCACCAGGGTTGTGGTTACCAGAAAGGCCGTCAAGTCCGACAGGGGAGTGGCCACCCAGATCCCCGTCAGGCTGAAGAAGCGGGGCAGCAGCAGGATAGAGGGGATGTAGAGGAGAAACTGGCGCAGCAGGGACAGGACCAGGGATTGGGTCCCCCGGCCGATGGCCTGAAAGAAGATCACGGAGACGATTTGCATCCCCAGGAGGGGGTACATGAGGACCATGATGCGCACAGCAAAGACCCCCAGGGACAGGAGGTCCCCTTCTGAGGTGAAAAAGCCAAGGAAGAAGGAGGGGAAGAGGAAGAGGAGAAGGCCGGTGAGGGTCACCAATACAGTGCCGGCCCCGGCGCCCTTGAACATGGCCTCCCGGATGCGGGGATATTTTTTTGCTCCGTAGTTGTAGCCGATGATGGGCAGAAGGCCCTGGGCGATGCCGATGGCAGGCATGAAGGCGAACATCTGGAAGCGGATCATCAGGCCCATGACGGCGATGGGTACGTAGCCGAAGTCCCCCAGGATCCGGTTGGCCAGAATCAGGGAAATGTTGGCCGAAATCTGCATGAGAAGGGCAGGCAGACCCACCCGGTAGATGTCCAGGATGATGCGGCCATTGGGCAGCAGGTTTCGGGGCTTGATGTTCAGGGAGCTTTTACCGCTCACATAGTACCAGAGCAGGGCCGCCACCCCGAAAATCTTGGCCAGGACCGTGGCCACGGCCGCCCCCCGGATGCCCAACCCCAGGACAAAGATGAAGATGGGGTCCAGGAGGATGTTGAGCAAGGCCGAGCCGATCATCACCCACATGGGCAGGAGGGCGTTGCCCTCGGCCCGTACGATGTTGTTGAGCATCATGATCATGAAGAGCATGACGGCCCCTTGGGCGATGACGGTCATGTAGTCCATGGCATAGGGGAGGATTTTGGGGGTGGCCCCGAAAAAGAGAAGGAGTTCCTCCAGGTAGAAACGCCCCAGAAGGTAGGCACCCAGGCCAAAGACCAGGGCCAAAAGCATGACCTGGCCGGCGGCGATGGCGGCGTCTTCCGGCTTTTGGGCCCCCAGGGAACGGGAGATGAGGGAGCCGGCCCCCACCCCGGTGCCGATGCCGATGGCCCCCAGGAGCATCTGGACGGGAAAGGACACGGACAGGGCGGCGATGGCTTCCCCTCCCAGGCGGCCCACGAAATAGGTGTCGACGATGTTGTAGGAGGCCATGACCGCCATGGCCAGGGTGGCCGGCAGGGAAAAGCGAATCAAGAGGCGCGTGATGCTCTCCTCGCCCATATCGGCGGCCCTGGGGTTTTGCTGCTGCATAGGTTTGCCTCCTCGACCCACAAATCCTTCTTTAACCATCGGTCCCCGGCCGAAGCCTTAAGTAGAGCTCCCTTAGGGAAAACCTGCTTTGCGGGAACTGCTTCCATAATACTCCCCGGGAATTTTTTTGTCCAGCAAGGGATTCCTCCGGAAAGGGTGGAACTTCTATGTATAATTACCGACAGGTGGCAGGGGAACCACGAGGGCCGTAAAAAGACCCTGTGAGACATGAGAGGGAAACGGTACCTACATGCAAGAAAAAACTAAATTTTAGCGGGAGGTTGGGCCTGTGAAACAGGATCTCAATCATTACGCCGGCTGCCTGCTGGGGGGCGCCCTGGGGGATGCCCTGGGGGCCAGGGTTGAATTCATGTCCTTCCCGGAGATTGCCGGGGCCTACGGCCCCGCAGGGTACCCCGGGCCCGCCGGGGATGAAGAGTTAAGGATTACCGATGACACCCAGATGACCCTGTTTACCGCCGAAGGCCTCCTTAGGGCCATAAACCGGGGGCGGTCCAGGGGCATCGGGTACCCCGCCGGCATGGTCCACGGCGCCTACCTGCGGTGGCTTGCCACCCAGGGGGACTATCCCGACTCGGAGGGGGCCGCCCCGGACGGGTGGCTCATCGGCCTGAAAAAGCTCCATGTTCGGCGGGCGCCGGGGAATACCTGCCTGACAGCCCTTCGGAGCGGGAGGATAGGGACGGTGGAGGAGCCCATAAACAACAGCAAGGGCTGCGGGGGCGTCATGCGGGCGGCCCCGGCGGGGCTGGTGACGGGGGTCCCGGAGGGGGCCTTTGAACTGGGCTGCCGGACGGCGGCCATCACCCACGGCCACCCTTCCGGCTACCTTCCCGCCGGCCTGCTGGCGGAGATGATCCGGCACATCATCCGGGGAGCCTCCCTGCAGGACGCCCTGGAAGCGGGGCTTGAGGTTTTGCGCACCCGGGAGGGGCATGAGGAAACCCTGGCTGCCGTCCGCCGGGCTCTCATCCTTCTGGAGGGGCGGGGGTCCCACGTGGAGAACATCGAGGCCATCGGCGGCGGCTGGGTGGGGGAAGAGGCCCTGGCCATCGCTCTCTACTGCTGCCTGGCGTCGGCAGGGGACCTGCGAGGGGCCCTGCTTCTGGCTGTCAACCACAGCGGCGACAGCGACAGCACCGGGGCCATCGCCGGGAATATCCTGGGGGCCTTTCTGGGCAGGGAGGCACTGCCCCGGGAATGGCTCGGGAGGCTGGAACTGGCCCGGGAGATCGAAGAAGTGGCCGCCGACCTGCAAAAAGGCTGGCAGGCAGGGGAGGATTGGCGGCGGAAATACCCGGGGTCAAAGTAGGGTTGGGTAGGGGTTGGGGCGGCCCGGGGGACCGGTTGTTTTGCAACTTTATGGGCATCTTCCCGCTTAAGCTGTGCTATAATGGGAAGGGAGTTGCGGAAGGAGGAGATGAAATGGAAAAGGATCCGAAGTGCGCCCAGTGCAGTGTGAAGCCCGCCCAACGGGCCTGCCGCGTCGCCGGGGGGCCGGGGCCCGATTCCTGCCCCACCCTTCACAGGACGGGGGCGGTGGACCGGGCCCTTAAGGAGTACCGGGAGCCGGAAATCCGGGAGTTTGCCCGCCAGGCTTCCATCCAGGAGGCGGAGTGCTATGCGGACAGGGATAAAAAACCCTTTGTGCGCCGTCCCGTAAAACCCCGCCTGGAAGAGATCTGCGAGTTTGCCGACTTCCACTGATCCCAACAGGTGAGAAAGGCCTAGTGCCTCCGCTCCATTCATCGTTCCGATGCGAAGTGCCGAGATCGGGGGCACCCCCCCAAGCACCATATTATGGAGTTCCCTGTGTGCGTTGAACCCTGCCACGAATTCCCCACGGGCTGGAGTGTCCGTACCCAGGGTAATCAGACCCGCTCCTCCAATGTCGTGAAAGGCCGAGACCACTTCCCGATGGTTCCGTTGAATGCGGTCCCACCGAGGGTGGGGGTCTCTTGCAGGGGTCCGCTCCAACCAGTCCTGCACGCACTCCGTGAAGAAATCCCT
>PWVN01000105.1 GCA_003561835.1 Syntrophomonadaceae bacterium | reverse complement strand
GCCATAGGCAGGCCCGTGAAAGAGCCCGGCAAAAAAGAGGTTAAGCCCCTGTCGGAGGTCCTGGAGATTATTACGTAAGAAAAACGACCCTCTGTTCAGTGGATAAAAAAAGGCCTGATTCTTCAGGCCCTTCAACGCATCTATTTTGTATTGCTTAACCTACGCCAATTCTTTTTGCGAATAATCCGTGAGGATATTTTTCAGGACGATTCCTACCACCCTCGATGTAGTCTGGCAGTTTTTGCACAGCGTGACGGAAAGACTGCCGATGCAGGAGACGCATCCCACGGTATTGCAGTTCTTGCAGTAAACCGTTAAACTGGATACCTTACCACAATTCTTGCACCGTCTAGAGGCAGGCAAATAGGTCATTTGACGTCACCTCCAATTGTGGTTTGCCAGCAGCTATGGGGTTTTCTCAAGGAGAAGGGTGTCATGGATAATT
Source organism: Syntrophomonadaceae bacterium (assembly GCA_003561835.1). Taxonomy (GTDB): domain Bacteria; phylum Bacillota; class Dethiobacteria; order PWVN01; family PWVN01; genus PWVN01. Next base: position 4,679 of record PWVN01000105.1, on the reverse strand, counting down.
AATCTGGCAATTCTGTCTTTTCTCTATCATATCAAAAATTCCCCAAAATGACAAGAGGATCTTATGTTATGTAAACAAGTGTATCCCCGTAAGGGGATCTTCTGTGTTTCAGGATAAATCTGCATAAAAGGGGGGAGGGTGTGTAAACTAAGGAGGCCCTGCAGGGGGGGATGGTTATGTGCCGCGGATGCAAGGGCGGCATACACTATAGCGGGGACTCTTTTAACTGGAGTGTTTTTTGACATGAAGCGGAAAACCCTTTGCCATAACCGGAGAATGCCTGGAGGGGAGGCGCTGTGCTCTACGTGGCCATCTACCTCCTGAATGTGGCGGACCTGCTCCTCACCCATGCCGCCGTCAACGTCCTGCAGGTGGCCTCGGAGCTCAACCCCCTGATGGCCCCCATCGTGGGCAGCTGGGTCATCGTGCCGGTGAAACTGGGGGCCGCCCTGGTGGTGGTGTACAGCCTGTACCGCTGCCGGAAGCTCAAGCTGGGCAGGGCTGCTGCCTGGTTCATTCTCATCCTGTATATTCTGGTGGTCGTGAACAACAGCCTGACGCTCCTCCTGGAGATCATCTGAAACCGGCGCCCCTACATGCGAAGGAGCGCTTTTCCTTTTTAGGCTGCCAATTTAGTACTTTTGGAGCATAGGATTATATACGTTTGACTAATGGAAGATCCAAGCAAATTTAACTATAATGAAAGAAAGCTGAGAGAAATTGTACCCGCAGGGGCAAACCTGTCGAAAGGCAGGGACGCAAAGCCAAGGCCTAAAGCTGAAAAGCCAGGGCGGTCGGGTTGCCGGGTGAACAGGACGGCGACCCTATCGCTTTTTTTCACGCCCGAATCGACCTGCCCGGAACTTCAAGGCCGCGGAAGCAAGCAGATCCCTGAAGTAGGAAGCCGAAGAAGGTGGAGACATGTTTTTCCCGGAACTTATGAGCCGAGTTGACGGCCGGCTCTTTCTGGTAGTCGTAATCGCCGTGCCCCTGGTGGCGGGGCTGGCGATCCTCGCGGCCCTGATCAAAGACATCGCCGGACCCCGGACCGGGAGGGACAACTACCTGCAGGCCCCGCATCCCGGCGAGGAAGGGGCGTTTTTTTCGGGTTCCTGCCGGCTTGCCGGGGAGGATGAGGAGGGCAACGGGGATGCCCGGGACTTCTAAGACGACAATCGAGGCCTGTCCCAAACAGAAGGGGCTAAAAATAGATAAGGCGGGTGATTAGCCTAATGGAGGAGGAGCGCCGCAGGGCCCAGCGTTTCCCGGTTAACATCAAAACCGAGTACTGTAATTTTCCGGACGCGGAAAACAAGGAAGCCTTCCGCGACGGGTTGATCGTCAATCTCTCCAAAACGGGGCTTCTTCTGACAACCCCCACCTCCCTGGGTTTGGGGAGCAAGATTGTCATGATGTTCGACATCGTCTGGGAGCGGACAGAAGTGCCCGTGGGGGTTCTGGGGACCATCGTCCGGGAACAGGCAGCCCTGGTGGAAGAGGGGCCGGAGGCTTATGCTTACGGGGTCCAGTTCACCTCGCCCCGGATGGCCGTCTGAGATGGATGCCTTAGCCTTTTGTAGTAGATAATTCCATCCTTTGGGAGTATTTTCAAAAAGCCCGGCAGCCCCTATAATTATTCTAGAGGCAGTCTACATGCCTTTTTCGCCAGCAGGACAGGGGCGAAGCCCCCGATCTTGAGGCCTGACGGAAACAGGCGGGAGGGGAGGAGTCGGGATGGAAGAAGCCTTCATGCAGTTTTTCCTGGGAGTAACCAGCCACATGAGTGAGAGGCTTATGCTGATGCTGTTGATCGGTATACCCTTGGTTCTGGGCCTGGTGGTCCTGTTGGTTCTGGTCAGCGAGGTTTCCAGGCTCCGCTTCAGGGAACACAGCGAGAGGCTGGCCCGGAACATCTGGGACGACAAGAAGGCCGTCCCCGATGTGGACTGGGAAGCCCAGGTTTCGCTACCGGATGCCGAGGATTCCCGGCTGCGACCCGCAAAAAAACCCTTGTCGAAGAAGCTCTCAACTGTCGGGTAAAACCTTACTTCAAGACCGGTGGAGAAAAGAATAAGATTTGTCACTTGGTGGTGGCATTTAATAGGTGAGGGCCGGGGAGTACCCGGTCTTCTTCTTTTGGGACAGGGGGACAGGGACCTTGTCCCATTTTTTGCCTGGGAGGGACAAGGGGACAGGGACCCCGTCCCATATCTTACTTTTTTATTGTTGGGAAATGGGACAAAGTCCCTGTCCCCTTTGTCCCGGGAGGATTTTGAGGGGTTGGTGGAGAATCGTTCCCATACTGAAAATTCTGGGGAGGGAAACTGCATGAAGGATGAGTTGAGAATCGGCAGGGAACTGCTTTACCTGACCAGGGAAGAGGTCATGAAGACGGGGTTTACGGAGGAGGATATCCTGGGCCTAACCCGGGACGCCCTGGTTGCCCACGGGACCAAGGACTACGAGATGCCGGCCAAAATCGGGGTCCATCCCTACAAGGAGGTCTTCTTCCACGCCATGCCGGCCTATGTGCCCGCCAAGGAGGCGGTGGGCATGAAGTGGATCGAGTGCTACCCCCAAAACCCGGAGCGCTTCGGCCTGCCCCAGACCACGGGGCTGCTCGTGCTGAACGACGTGGCCTCGGGGTGCCCCGTGGCCGTCATGGACGCCACCTGGATCACGTCCATGCGCACCCCCGCCGTCACTGTCCTGGCCGCCGAAGCCCTTCACCCCCGGCCGGAAGCCTTCGGCATGTTCGGCTGCGGGGTCCAGGGTATCGAGCACTGCAAGTTCGTGGTTCACAGGTTGAAAAACCTCAAGAAGATCTATATCCACGATATCCGGGAGGCGGCCATGGACCGGCTCATCCGGGAAGTCCAGCCCCTCATCGACGTGGAGATCGTCAAGGGGAAATCGCCGGAAGCGGTGACCAAGAGCTGCCAGGTCTTAAGCTCCGCCACCGTCATCCTTTTGGACCCCCTGGCAGTGGTCAAGGACGAGTGGGTGTCCAAAGGCCAGACCCTGCTCCCCTGCGACTTGAACACCTTCTGGGACCCCGTCACTTCCAGCCGGGCGGATAAATACATCGTGGACAGCGCCGAGGAGCACAGGCTCTTCGCCGATATGGGCTATTTCCCCGACGGGCTCCCCGAGATCGCCTGCGAGACGGGGGAAGTGGTGGCGGGCACTGCAAAGGGCCGGGAGTCGGCGGAGGAGCTCATCGTCTGCAGCAACATCGGCATGGCAGTCTGCGATGTGGTGGTGGGCCGGGCCGTGCTGGACCGGGCCCTGGAGATGAAGATGGGGAGGAAACTGCCCCTGTAGGTAGCCCTTCCGTAAACCAGGTTGTGATAAAAAATGGGACAAGGTCCCTGTCCCCTTGTCCCTATGGAAGGGAAGAAAAGGAGGCGAGGGGTATGGGGGGGGAGAGGTCCGGGGAGGGGAGAGAGGATTTGGGGGCCATCAGGCAGGCCCTGCTGGCCTGGTACGACGGCAGCGCCCGGGACCTGCCCTGGCGCCGGGAGTCGGACCCCTACCGGGTCTGGCTCTCGGAGGTCATGCTGCAGCAGACCCGGGTGGAGACGGTCATCCCCTACTACCGGAGGTTCCTGCAGGTCTATCCCAGCCTGGCGGACTTAAGCGCCGCCGGGGAAGGGGAGGTCTTGAAGCTCTGGGAGGGTTTGGGCTATTATGCCCGGGCCCGGCACTTCCTGGTGGCGGTGAAGGAAGTGCAGACCTCCTACGGCGGCCGTATCCCCGCGGACCCCGCCCGGTTTCGCCGCCTGCCCGGGGTGGGGGAGTACACCCAGGCTGCCGTCCTCAGCATCGCCTTCGGGCAGCCCCTGGCGGCTGTTGACGGCAACATAAGGCGGGTCTTGATTCGTCTCTTCTGCCTGGAGGATGGGCCGGGGAGCCCCCCCGCCCCGGGGGAGGTCAAGGCCAGGGCCGGCGCCCTCCTGGACCGGGAGCGGCCCGGCGACTTCAACCAGGCCCTGATGGACCTGGGGTCCGCCATCTGCACGCCGAAAAACCCCCGCTGTCCCCAGTGCCCCGTAAAGGCCTTCTGCCTGGCCCGCAGGGAAGGTAAGGCCGGCAGCATCCCCCCCGGGAAGGAGCAGAAGCCCCTCCCCCTGGAGGAAATCACGGCCGTTCTTCTCTTTGCAGAGGACCGCTGCCTGGTCCGCCGTCGCCCCCGGAAGGGCCTGCTGGGGGGGCTGTGGGAATTCCCCACCCTGGCGCCGCCGGTCCTCCCGGGCGACCGGGTAAACCTGGGGGCGAAGCTCATGGTCCTGCACCACCGGTTCAGCCACCTGCGCTGGCGGGTAACGCTGTTTGGGGGGGAGTTGACAGGCGAGCTTCCCGGCGGGCACAGCTGGCGCTGGGCCTTTGCCGGGGAACTTGAAGGCCTTGCCTTCCCCGCCGTCTACCACCCGGTCCTGGAAAGAATAAAAAATTGCGACCCGGGTGCCCTTTATGAAGGATTGGCGGCTCTTTCTGAAGAATAGTGTCAAGAAGGCTCCCGGCCCGGTTCCCTTCACCGCAATCATCCCACCTAAGGCTGAGGACGCAAGGAGGGCAAAACCATGCCTGCCGTGGAAACCCGGAGCCGCGAGGAGTATGCTTGTGCCAGAAATCAGGACCTTCAGGTCCTTTGCATCCCCCCCCTTTCGCCTGTTTTT
>PWVN01000285.1 GCA_003561835.1 Syntrophomonadaceae bacterium | reverse complement strand
TTTTGCAGGCTGTTTACAGCGTGGATCGGCTCGGCTACAGCACAAAACAATCCCCTGATGGTTGAATTTATGTTAACTTTGCCTTCCCGCGGCACCCCGGTTTGCAGGTTGGGCCCCAGCAAAAAACTGGAAAGAGCGATGGCAGCATCATCCTCATGCATATCTTCCTCTTTTATATCCAGTATATAGATATGCTCCTTCCCCATGTCCAGCAATTCCGGAATATCCTTGACCGATATAATATGCCCTCTATTATATCTGGGCCCTTTAAACTTGCCCGGCACGATCTTGGTTAAATCATGGGCCAAAACACTGCCGACAGCATCCTCCACACGGACTTCTTTCATCATATCCTCCCCTTTCTGATCTTCCGGAACATCCTATCTTGCCGGAGAGAGGCCGGTTGAAATCACTTCAGCCTTTTCTTTAGCAGTTCTTTCTTGGCGCAGGAACCACACAGCCCCCCACTATTTCCACCGGGGATCTGAGAAGTGCAGCGGCGGCACCTTTGTAGGGGCATGGTTTTTTTGGCAATACCCTTATCCTTGGGCGGCAGCTTCCTCCAGGGCTCGACCTGGATCGCCTCCTGGGGGCAAAGGGCGGCACAGAGGCCGCAGGAAGCACACTTCCAGGGAAAATGGCTCAAAAGGAAAAACCCGTCTTCTCTGCTGATTTCCCAGGAGCCCTGGGGGCATATCCCCCGGCAAAACCCGCATCCGCTGCATTCCTCCCCCACCTGCCAGTTACGAAAGGGCAGGTTCCCTTCTTCCAGGTAAAATTTGTCTTCCTGGCCGACAACTTCCTTGATGCATTGCCTTTGCTCCGGAATTACATCGTCCCTGGATTCGTATAAAAAATCGTCCATAACTTTGTCAACGGTTTTAAAGGCGCCCGCCTTGAAAAGGGAAAACAATTCCCTGCGGGAAATATCCGGGCTGGCCGCAGGGAGAGAAAAGTCCCCGGCAAAGATGGACTTAATAGTGACAGGGTGGTGCAGGGCTTTAAGAAAGGTGGCCGCTTTTTCAAGGGATTCCTTGAGAACCCAAAGGCTGCTTTGGCGAAAACAAGTAGCGCAATTCGTCAAATAAAGAAACAGCTTTTGCTTTTTCGAAAACAGGGCCAGGGCCGCAAAAAATTCCCAGTGCAGGCCCGCCAGGCAGGGTACGGAGATCGTTGCCCCCGGGACGGGAGACTCCCGGCAGGTTACCAACAGGGTTCGGCTTCCCCCGCCTGCCTTTGAGAGGAGCTCCCTGTAGCTGACACTGGCAGGGCGGAGAGCCTGGGAAGGGCAGAGGGCCGTGCAGATGTTGCACCCGTCGCAGACCGTGCCGTCAATAATGACCTTCCCTTTCCAGGCAAGGGCTTTGGCCGGGCAGGCATCCAGGCACAGGCTGCAGCCCTGCTGCCCCTTTCTTTGATTGAGGCACCCCTTTGGTGTAACTTGGGGTTTCTTTGCTGATGTTATTTTTTCCACCAGGTAGCTCTTCAGCAATGCACCCACCCCCAATATCAGGAATTTACCTCTTCTTGACGGCCGTATCCGCCAGGAACCTGCTTTCCTCCATCAACACTTCCTCCAGGATGGCTGCGGCAGTTTTATAGAAGGAAAGCCTTGTTTGGCTTTGCACCTTTGTGGTAAAACCTTTTGCCCAGGGCAGTACATGTTTAATGAGGAACAACCCCTGCCTCTGCTGCAAGGCCTCGGCCACGTCCCTGCTGCCCTCTTCAAGGGCTTGGGCTTCAAAATCACACAGGTGGGATAAAAAGTTGAATTCCACGGCAATGTGATCCGGTAAATCTTTAAAGTCAGCCAGGAGTTCCATTTTCGAATTGCGGTAAAAGTTGATTACCTGTAGTGTTGAGTTCCCCATGACCCTTCCCCCGTCCAGGTAATAGGAGCCGTAGGGAGGGGCGAGAAGTGCCGAAGGGCCCACAAAGAGCTGGCTGTACTCCACCAGAAGCTCTTCCAGACTCAATTCTTGTTCTTTAATGCTATATTCCAGTTCGGCAATTTGCTCCTCCAGGCCGTAATCCAATATTTTGTTAACCTCTGCCAGGATTTCGATAAAATCTTTTGCAAAAAAGTCCTCCTCTGGCGTGTAGAAAGCAGCGCTCAACCAATGATAGAGTTCTTTTCGGGCTAAAGCTCTATTTATATTACTGTTCTTCATTTTTGTCCTCCTGAAAAAATTACTTTAGGGCGCTGCCAGGGGCAGTGCCCGGCAACCTACTTTTTATTGTACTTCCTGATATAATACACTCGGGGCTCCGTCCCCAGGTCTTCCCGCAAACGGAAGGACTCATATTCTTGCAAAAGCCTGCTGACCTCACTGGCCGGGTCCTCCAAATCGCCGAATTTTATGGCATTGGAGGGGCAGGATTCACTGCAGTAGGTGGTCTTCCCCGCCAAAACCCGGTGGTCGCAGAAAGAACACTTCTCGACAACCGCCCTTGGCCTGATCCCGCTGCCGTCCCAGGTTTTGGCCCGGTTGGGGTTATAGTAAGGGATTACGGTTCCACCCACTTTTTCCGTGACCTCCCGGCCTTTTTCATCCCGCCAGAATTCATGGGGATCTTCTGCATTGTAAAAGATCACGCCGTAGGGGCAGGCGTTTTCGCATGCACGGCAACCGATACATCTTTCCGAGCTGTTCAAGGTCATGCCGGTTTCGGTTTTGAAAATTGCTTTGGGGTCCACGGGGCAGACCGCCATACAGGGCGCATTATCACAGTGGTTGCAGAAGGTGGGGAGATAGCTGTAGGTTACATCGGGGAAAGTCCCTTCTGTTGTTGTAATAAAATCGTTCCAGTTGATCCCCTCGGGTACATTGTTTTCATTTTTACATGCAATGCTGCAGCCCCCGCAGCCGACGCATCGATGAAGATCGACAACCATTCCATATTTTGGCATAATAGAGCACCTCCCAAATTATTGAGTACAGGCGGCAAGGTTTCAGGCTTGCCGCCTGCAATCCTGCTCAAACTCTTGCCACTTTAACCCGCGTATTGGCATAAAACGTCGTGCTGCCGCTCAAACGCTCATAATCCGAGGGCATAATGTCGTTATTGTTGCCGCCCCGGGGAATTCTTCTCTCGAAATCCTCGGCGGCAACCCTGCCATAAGCCCAGTGGCCCTGGCCGTAGGTTTTGATTACGGTTCCAGGCCTGGTGCCTTCCCACAGCTTGGCATGGCACTGGATTTCTCCAATAGCCGAAATGACCTTGATGAGGTCGCCGTCGTTGATGCCCAGGGCTGCGGCATCCCTGGGATTGATCTTTGCCACATCCTTATGTCTCTCATCTCCCGGGTCCACATCTTTAAATTCGTAGTACCAGGTGCAGTTTGCCGAGCGTCCTTCCCGGTTAAAGCGGGACTTGGTATCCACCAGGACCAGGGGGTATTCTTTCCCATCACCCCGGATCAGGGGCTCTTCATAGTGGGGGACAAAGGCCCTTTCGCCTGATACATCATAATCCGTTAACGCCAATATATCGTTAATGGACGTGTTGTATTTGTCGGCATGCCCCTGCAGAGCTTCTTTCAGGGTTTCACTGTAGAATTCAAACTGCTGTGTTGAAGTAGCAAAATTCCCCCATCTTTCCTTGAATTTATAGGGGTCCGAATTCCAGACGCCGACTGCTTTGAAGTCTTCCCAGCCGTTAAACCGGTCGCCGCTCTTGTATTCCGCCGGGTCCCAGATGGGCTGCAGGCGGTGCTTTACGGCGTATTCTTCAAATTCCTGGCCGTTGGTAGGCTCTCTTCCGGTTTCGGGATCCTTTACGCTTTTAAAGTAATCCAGCAGGTTCAAAAAACCTTTATCAGCCAGTTTTTCCGCCAAAAGCCAGACAATTTCCGTCTCCGCATTCTTTACATCCCAGAATTTTTCGATCATGGGACGGGCCAGCCAGGCATGGGTGAAGGTGTTGCCCTTTTGGTTCAGGTATCCCCACTGTTCAAACATATGGTGGGTGGAGGGCAGCAGCAGGTCCGCATAGCGGGATGTCTCCGAATCATGGGTGACGATATGCACGGTAAAAGGTACCTTGGCCATGGCTTTATCCCATCGTTCCGTCTCGGGACAGGAAAAATTGAAGTTGCACCAGTATGCGATAATCATCTTGATGTCATAGGGGTCCTCGGCCAAAATGGCATCGGCAACCCTGTTGGTGACCACGCCGCCTCCGGATCTCCCGGAATTCAAGGCAGGCATCTCTTTGTAACCTCTTTGGTCAATCTTCTGCTTGCTCCTGTTGTTATCAGCTATTTCGTCAATGAAATCGGCATTGCTGGGCATCCCCTGGTGCGGGACACTGGCCCCCTGGAGTACCGTTTGCTCAATGGAACCTACCAAACCGTTTAACGCATAGACAGCCATGGAATTGTAGGCTCCCCGGGTCTGCATGACACCTCCCCCGCCCATATAACAGATGGCCCCGGGTCCCGCCGCGCCGAAATCCCTTGCCACCCTGATGATCTGCTCAACCGGTAGATCGGTTTTTTCCGCCGCCCACTGGGCCGTCCTGTCCTTGAGCTCCAGGTTCCACCATTTAACCAAACCGTGAGTGTAGTTTTCGTTGAAGTCCTCTTCCCTGACTGTTGCGCCGGCCACGAACTTATTGGTGCCGTCGGTAAAGTCTCCCACAAACTCCCGGTTCCACAACCCCTCTGTGAGGATCACGTGGGCCATGGCTACTGCGAGGGCACCGTCCTCACCGGGTTTTACCGGCAGCCATTCATCGGCCTTGGAGGCGCTGGACGACAGCCTGGGGTCCACCACGGCGACCTTTGCCCGGTCCAGCAAGTCGCCCCAGGCGCTCTGGTAGTAGGATATTTGACGGTTGGTGGATATGGGGTCTGCACCCCAAAGAAGGGCATAGGTGGTTTTACTCAAGTCATAATCCCGATAATTCCAGTATCCCTGGGTGTAGTAGGGGCCGAACTTTTCCGCTTCCGCACAAATACCGCTGTGGGATATATCGTTGGGCGTACCGAGGATACCCGGTAGTCGACCATAAATGATCTCATTCAGCTGGGTATAGCGACCCCGGAAAACCGCCAGTTTATGGGTTTCATTGTTTTCGCGAAGCTCCATGATTTTGTCCGCCATCATCTCAGCGGCCTCATCCCAGCTGATGGGAATAAAGCCTGGATCTTCGTCTTTCCCCTT
>PWVN01000090.1 GCA_003561835.1 Syntrophomonadaceae bacterium | reverse complement strand
GCCGAATGGATGAAGTGGTTCCCGCCGATGGTCACCCCGTCCCCGTCCCCCATGAGGGCCAGGACCGTCAGCTCCGGCTTGGCCACCTTGATACCCGTGGCAAAGGAGAGGGCGCGGCCGTGGGTGCCGTGGAAGACATGGGTGCGGAAATAATCGTCGGCCTTCCCCCAGCAGCCGATCCCGGTGGAAACCACCGTCTTGTGGTGCTCCAGGTTCAGGGCGGCCATGGCCCGGGCGATGGAGCCCAGGGCAATGCCGTGGCTGCAGCCGGCGCACCACATCTGGGGAAACAGTTCCTCCCGCAGGTAGCTCCTGTAGTCTGTCATTATTGGGACACCTCCTTGAGGCGGTCCAGGATCTCCCGGGGGAGCAGGTCCTCGCCGCTCCACTTGTTGACCCGGTAGACCTCCATATCTTTGAAGACCCGCTCCACTTCCAGGGCCAGCTGGCCCATGTTCATCTCCGCCACCACAAGCCCTCGGCAGGGGGTTCCTGCCAGGGCTTTTCGAATCTGGGGCACCGGCAAGGGCCACAGGGTCTGGAGCTGGATAGCCCCGGCCTTGATGCCGGCCTGGCGGGCCTGGGCGACGGCCCGTACGGCGGACCGGGCGGTGATGCCGAAGGCCAGAATGACGATGTCGGCATCCTCCGTGTTGAAGGTTTTGATCCGGCCGATATCCGCCACATTCTTCTCGATCTTTTCATAGAGGCGCTTGTTCAGGGCCGTGGCGTTTTGGGGCGACTGGTTGATAAAGCCCTCTTCCCCGTGCATGGAGCTGTTGATGCGGAGCAGGTGCCGGTCCCCGTAGGCGGCCAGGGGCGGGATCCCGTCCTCGTCGGCCCGGTAAGGCCTGTAATCCTCGGGCGGGCCCGTGGGCCGCTTCCGGTCGATGATCTCCAACTGCGAGGAGTCCTTGATTTCCACCTTCTCCCGTAGGTGGCCGATGGTCTTATCCGTCAGGACGATGACGGGGGTCCGGTACTTTTCCGACAGGTTGAAGGCCCGCACCGTCAGGTCGAAGCATTCCTGGACACTGGCCGGGGTCACCACGATGATGGTGTGGTCCCCGTGGGTGCCCCAGCGGGTCTGCATAACGTCCCCCTGGGCCTGCTTGGTGGCCAGGCCCGTGCTGGGCCCGCCCCGGGCCACATCGATGATGACGCAGGGGACTTCCCCCATGATGCCCATCCCCAGGTTCTCCTGCATCAGGGACAGCCCCGGGCCGCTGGTGGCGGTAAAGGACTTAAGTCCCGATAAAGAGGCGCCGATGATGGCCGCCATGCTGGCGATCTCATCCTCCATCTGCACGTAGTACCCCCCCAGGGGCGGCAGTTTTTCCGAGGCCGCCTGGGCCACTTCCGATGAAGGGGTGATGGGGTAGCCGGCAAAAAACCGGGCCCCGGCGGCCACTGCCCCTTCCACGCAGGCCTGGTTCCCCTGCAGGAATTTAACTTTCCCCATGCTTCTCACCTTCCTCTTCCACCCATATGGCAAAGTCGGGGCAGCGGTACTGGCAGAGCTTGCAGCCGATGCAGTCCTCCACCCGCACCACCTCCGATTTCTCGTCGGGTCCCCGCTCGAAAACCTTCCGCGGGCAGAACTCGATACAGATGCCGCATTCCTTGCAGCGGTCCTTCAGGACCGTCACGGCATACTTCTTCTTTGTTGCCACTGAGGTTCCCCCCTGTTCCTTTGCAAAACTTGTATCCTTCCTATCAGGTTCGACAGGCTTTTTCCTTCTCCTGTAAGCTTATCGTAGCGGAAATTATGGATGTTTCGTCTTTATTTCCCTTTGAAATCGGGCTTGCGCTTCTCCAGGAAAGCCTGGACCCCTTCCTTCTTGTCCTCGGTGGCGCAGGCCAGGGCATGGAGGTAGGATTCATGGGCCAGGCCCTCGTAGATCCCCACCTCCAGGGAACGGTTGACGGCTTCCTTGGCGAACTGGATGGCCAGGGGGGCCTTCTTGGCGATTTTCCCCGCCAGCTTCCTGGCGGCCTCCAGCAATTCTTCCCGGGGCACCACCTTGTTGACCAGGCCGATGCGGTAGGCTTCCCCGGCATCGATGAAATCTCCCGTCAAAACCAGTTCCATGGCCCGGCCGAAGCCCACCAGCCGGGGCAGCCGCTGGGTGGCCCCGTCCCCGGGGATGATGCCCAGGTTGACTTCCGGGGAACCGAACTTGGCCTCTTCCGCCGCCACCCGTAAGGTACAGGCCACGGCCAGTTCCAGGCCGGCCCCCAGGGCAAACCCGTTGACGGCGGCGATGACAGGAAGGCGCATTTCCGCCAGCCGGTTGAATACTTCCTGGCGGCGGCGGGTCTGCTGGCGGCCCTTGATGAAGTCCCGGGCCTCCAGTTCCTTGATGTCCGCCCCGGCCATGAAGGCCTTGTCGCCGGCGCCGGTGATGATCAAGGCCCGCAGTTCCTCGTCCTCTTCCACCAGGTCAAAAACCTTAGCGAATTCCTCCACCAGGGCATTGGAGAGGGCATTCATAACCTTGGGCCGGTTGATGGTGATAAAACCGAGGAACCCTTCCTTGGTGTAGGTTAACAGCTCAAACACAAAAAACCCTCCTCATCTTTTAGTAAACCTGCGGGCGGGAGGCTTAAGCCCTCCCGCCCGGTGTCTTTTCCCTTTAGACGAAGGCGGAGACGCCCGTCTCGTAGTTCCCGATGATGAGCTGCTGGATCTGGGATGTCCCCTCGTAGAGGGTGTTGATGCGGGCATCCCGGTACAGCCGTTCCACCGGGTATTCGCCGGAGAAGCCGTAGCCGCCGAAGATCTGGATGGCCTTGTAGGTGACCCGGTTGACCATCTCGCTGGTGTAATACTTGGCAAAGCAGACTTCCTTGGTGGAGCGGCCGCCCACGTTCTTCACATGACCGGCCTTGTAGACCAGAAGCCGCCCGCACTCGATGTCCACCGCCATGTCGGCGATCATCTGCTGGACCAGCTGGTGCTGGGCGATGGGCTTGCCGAACTGGATCCGCTCCAGGGCATACTTCTTGGAGTAGTCCAGGGCCGCCTGGGCGGTGCCCACGCAGCCTGCCGCCACGGTGTAGCGGCCGTTGTCCAGGGTGGCCATGGCGACTCTGAAGCCCTTGCCCACCTCGCCCAAAACGGCGCTTTTGGGTATCCGGACATCTTCCATGATGATTTCCGCCGTGTTGGAGGCCCGAAGCCCCAGCTTCTCGTGGATGTCCTTGGTGGAGAGGCCGGGGGTGTCTTTGTCCACCAAAAAGGCGGTGATGCCCCGGGCGCCGGCGCTCTTGTCCGTCTTGGCGAAGATGATGAAGACTTCGGAGATGCCGGCGTTGGTGATCCACATCTTGTTGCCGTTTAGGACATACTCGTCCCCATCCAGGACGGCGGTGCTCTTCATGGCCGCGGCATCGCTGCCGGAATCGGGCTCCGTTAAGCCGAAGCAGCCGAAGATCTGGCCGGCGGCCAGGCCAGGCACATATTTTTGCTTCTGCTCCCGGGTTCCGAAGGACAGGATGGTCTTGGTGACCAGGGAGACCTGGACGGAGTAGCAGCCCCGCAGGGAGGAGCAGCCCTTGCCCAGTTCCTCCGCCACGATGGCGTGGGAGATGGCGTCAAAACCCGCCCCGCCGTACTCCTCGGGGATGGCCGTGCCGAAGATGCCCAGCTGGCTCATCTTTTTCACCACGTCCCAGGGGAACTTCTCCTCTTTATCCCACTCCCCGGCGAAGGGGGTGATTTCCTTGGCGGTAAAATCCGCCACCATTTTTCTTACAGCTTCCTGTTCCGGTGTCAAATCAAAATTCACGAACGTGCACCTCCAAAGTTGAGTGTCCTGTTTTTCAGGCTGTGTCTTGCGGCGGGCCTTTGCAAGCCCGCCCCCATCTCAATTATAAGCCGTCTATTTAAGCACCATGGGCTGGGGCGGGTCTACGGTGTAGTCGTAGAAGCCCTTGCCGCTCTTGCGGCCCAGGTAACCGGCCAGCACCATCTTCTCCAGCAGGTAGCAGGGGCGGTACCGGGCATCCCCCAGCTTTTCGTAGAGGGTCCGGGTCTTGGACAGGTGGGTGTCGATGCCGATGAGGTCGATGAGGGCCAGGGGGCCCATGGGCTGGTTGGCGCCCATCTTCAGGGCCGTGTCGATATCGGCCACGCTGCCGATGCCCTCATAAAGAACCCAGACGGCCTCGTTCAAAAGGGCGGCCAAAACCCTGCTGGCGATCCCGGCGATGCCTTCCTTCTCCGTAACCACCGGGATTTTGCCCAGGAACTCGGCAAATTCCCGGGTCCGGGTGACGATCTCGGGTTTGCTGGCCAGGCCCGGCATGATCTCCACCAGCTTCATGACCACGGCGGGGTTGAAGAAGTGCATGCCCACCACCCGGCCCGGGTCCTTCACCGCCGAGGCGATCTCGGAGATGGAACAGGCGGTGGTGTTGGTGGCCAGGATCACGTCGTCCCGGGTCACCTCGTCCAGCCTGGCAAAAACCTTCTGCTTCAGCTTCACGTCCTCGATGACGGCCTCGATGACAAAGTCGCTGCCGGCGGCGTCATCCATGCTGGTGGAAGGCTTGATGCGGGAGAGAATCCCCGCCACTTCCTCCTCCGTCATCTTCCCCTTGGCCACCCGGCCGTCCAGGCCCTTCTTGATGCGGCCCAAACTCTTCTTGACGATGTCCTCATTCACATCCACCAGGGTCGCTTCGATCCCCTTTTGGGCCATGAGCTGGGCGATGCCGCTGCCCATGATGCCCGCTCCCAGAACAAAACCTTTCTTGATTTCCATTACTATATGTGCCTCCTTCCGTAATCTTGGCTTATACCCGCTCCACAATCATGGCCACTCCCTGGCCGCCGCCCACGCAGAGGCTCACCAGGCCCACGCTCTTGTCATGGGTCTTAAGGGCATAAAGAAGGGTGGTGAGGATCTTGGTGCCGGTGGCCCCCACCGGGTGCCCCAGGGCGATGGCGCCGCCGTGGACGTTGACCTTATCCCTGTCCCACTTCAGCTCCCGCTCCACCGCCAGGTACTGGGAAGCGAAGGCCTCGTTGAGCTCGATGAAATCGATGTCCTGAAGGGTCATGCCCGCCTTCTTCAGGGCGATGGGGACGGCCGCCACAGGGCCGATGCCCATAATTCTGGGCTCCACCCCGGCCACGGCAAAGGAGCGGACCACGGCCATGGGCTTGATCCCCAGGGCTGCCGCCTTCTCCTCCGACCTCAGGACCATGGCGGAGGCGGCG
>PWVN01000142.1 GCA_003561835.1 Syntrophomonadaceae bacterium | reverse complement strand
GGGTGGTGATCAGGGCCAGATCGATGGACCCCGGGATATCCAGCACCGATCTGTAGCACTTCAGGCCGAGAATGGTCTTTTCCCGCGGGTTAACGGGGTAAATGCGGCCGTCATACTTTTCCTCCATGAGGGTTTTAATGGCCTGGTGGCCGCGTTTCGTTTCATCTCTGGAGGCTCCGACAACGGCCACCGACTCGGCGTTGAAAATCCTTGCAAGTGTCATGGTTCCTCTCCCTATCTATCCAATTTATTCCAGAAAAACCTTGGCATCGACGATGGTCAGGCCCTCGCTGTGGACGATGACGGGGTTCAGATCTATCTGCTGAATCAAAGGATAGGCCTGCACAACCTCCGATACTGTCTGGATGAGCTTTACAAGGGCCTTTCTGTCCGAAGGCGGCCTTCCCCGGAACCCGTCAAAGACCACCGATGATTTGATTTCGTTAACCATCGACGCTGCCCAGTATTCGGAGACGGGGACAACCCGGAAGGCAACATCCTTCATTACGGAAACCATGATTCCTCCCAGGCCGAACATGATGACGGGGCCGAACTGATCGTCCCTTCTCGTGCCAATTACTGTTTCAATTCCCTTGTCGGACATGGGGGAGACCAGGCATCCCCGGATGTCTGCGCCGGGATGACAGGTGCGGCAGTTCTTGACGATCCTTCTGAAGGCTTCGCGAAGGGCCTTCTCATCCCTTAATCCCAGCATTACCCCTCCTGCATGGGACTTGGACAAAATATCCGGGGAGACGATTTTTAATGCCACACTCCCGCCGAACTTACGGAAAAGCTCCACCGCCTGGTCCTCATCGACTGCCACTCCCTCTTCGACCCTGAGCCCGCCGTGCAGGGAAAAGAGCTCCTTGGCTTCATGTTCCAGCAGGCTCTTTCTGCCCTCGGCCAGGGCCCCGGCCATGATATCCCTGCCCTTTGGCAGGGCCTTTTCTCCCCAGCGGAGTTTAAAATTGCTTTCCTTGTGGTATTCCCGTCGATAGGATCCATAGGCAGAGAGGGCCCCCAGGCACTGGCAGGCGATCTCCAGGGAATCATATACGGGGACGTTGTAGTAGCGCAGCAGGTCCAGGGAGTGGGGTTTGGCGTAATTGTAAAGGCTGTGAAGGATGATGGGCTTGCCGCTGCTCTCCACCAGTTTTCCCATCCGGTGGGCGGCGTCCTCTTCCATGAAAGACAGTTCCTTGGCAAAGCGGATGCCGTAGCCGCCGAAGAGGCCTACCATGAGGAGGCCGTGGATGTTTTTATCAGCCAGCAGGATTTCGGCGCAGTCGGCAAAAATGGCCGGGTTCCGGTAAACGCCTCCCGATACATCGATGGGGTTGGCCAGGGAAGCGTTGGGGGGAAGGAGTGCTCTGATTTTTACCAGGGTTTCTCCTTCCAGTTCGGGGAGCCGGATCCCCAAATCCGTCAGGTAGTCCGCTGCGATGGTGGCATGCCCGTCCCCGTCGGCAAGAATGGCTATGGAACTCTCTTTCAGCAGGGGGAGCAGGGCCAGGGATTCGGCGGCGGGGAACATTTCCCCGGGATGGGATACTTCAATAATCCCGGCCCTTTTGAAGGCTGATTTGGACACAGCGGATATACCCGCCAGGGCACCGGTGTGGGTGCCGGCGCAGGTGCTTCCCTTGGCGGATCTCCCGCCCTTGTAAAGGACAATGGGCTTGGTCCGGGTGATCCTGCTGGCCTCCTGGAGAAACCTGCGGCCGTCCCGGAGGCCTTCCACATACATGAGAATAACTTTGGTATCGGGTTTCTCCGCAAAGTATTCCAGGTATTCGTGAAACCGGATGTCGGCTTCATTGCCGACCCCCACATAATAATTAAAGCCTGTCCGGCTCTTGAGGCCGGCTTCCGTGATCAGGTTGAGGGAGATACTGGCGCTTTGGCTGAGGAGGGTGATGGGGCCTTTCGGCACATTTTTTAATCCTACCAGATTGATATCTTCCTGCACATTCATGATACCCGGAGTGTTGGGCCCGATGATCCGCAGGCCCATTTGCCCGGCCGTCTTCACCAGGTCTTCTTCAAGAATTCTTCCTTCTTCCCCCAGTTCTCCAAAGCCCGCTGCCAGGACTACGGCCGCCGCCGCCCCTTTTTTGCCCACCTCGGCAAGCAAAGTCTTGACCGTAGAGGCGGGTGTCGCCAGGAGGGCCAGGTCAAGGCTCCCCGGAATATCCATTACAGATCTGTAGCACTGCAGACCGAGGATTGATTTTTCTTTGGGGTTAACCGGAAAGATGCGGCCTTCAAATTTTCCCTCCAGGAGGGCTGCCACGGCCTGGTGGCCCGGTTTTGACGGATCTTTGGATGCTCCGATAACGGCTATGGATTCAGCTGCAAATATCCTGTTAAGGCTCACCTTATCTCCCCCTGTACACCGGGTTTCTTTTCTCCGTGAAGGCATCGATGCCTTCCTGCCAGTCCTCGGTGTTCATGCAGTCCAGGATGGCATCGGTCTCTAGCTGAAGGACCGTCTCCAGGTCGAGGAGGGAGGACTGCTGCAGGTGTTTTTTCGCCATGGCCAGGGATATGGGGGCCTTGCTTGCAAGGCCGGCAGCGAATTCCATCACCCGGCCCATAAAAACCTCCATGGGGTAAGCATACAGGGCGATGCCAAAATCGACGGCCGCCCTGCCGTCCAGGACCCTGCCCGTGTAGATCAATTCCTTGGCCTTCATCAGGCCCACCGCCCGGGGGAGGTGCCGGGTGACGCCGCCCCCTACGAAGGTGCCCAGCCCGATCTCGGGGAAGGCGATGGTGGCTTCTTCGGCCATGAGGATAAAGTCACAGGCGAAGGCCATCTCGGCGCCTGCGCCCCGGGCGGGACCGTTTACAGCGGCGATGACGGGCTTGGGGAACCGGTACAAAAGGCGGGTGGTCTCGTGGGCCAGTTCGATGTATTTCCTCTTTTGGGCATGGGTGCGCTCCCCCGAGGAGTGTTTTTTCAAATCGGCGCCGGCGCAGAAAGCCTGCTTTTCAACGCCGTCCTTGATTCGGACGGAACCTGTAAGGATGACTGCCCGCACTTTATTGTCTTCCCTGTATTTTTCAAGAAGATGGGTGAGTTCGGCATACATTTCCTCATTCACGGCGTTCATTCGGTCGGGCCTGTTGAGCCTCAGAACCAGAATACCATCTTGGATTTCGTATTTTATCGTCGAATAGTTCATGGGACCCTCCTTAAATGGTGAAACACGTCTGGGTGCTCTTTTATTTAAACACTTCAACATGTATTGGTGGGAATCCTCTTTTAGTTTGACGGCAAAAGAACATATAAACCGCAGGATCAAATGAGCCTGTGCTTCATGGCGAAGAGGACAGCCTGGGTGCGATCATTGATGCCCAGCTTTCCGTAAATGCTGCTGATGTAGTTTTTCGCGGTCCCCTCGCTGATGTAGAGCCTGGAGGAGATCTCCATGTTGCTAAGCCCCTGGGACATGAGGCTCAAGATTTCCTTCTCCCGTTTGGTCAGGGGTTCGGTGAGGACCCCCTCCCCATGAGCTGCTGTTTCATCGCTTCTTCCGGAGGCTTTTTCTACCAGCCTGGCGGCAATTTCCGGCTGCAGGACCATGTCGCCCCGGTGGGTGGAGCGGATGATCTCTGCCAGGCGGTCCGACGGCAGGTCCTTCAGAAGGTAGGTCTTGGCCCCCGCCTTCAGACCCTTGATGATGAGCTCGTCGTCATCGAAGGTGGTGAGGATGATCACTTTCACGTGGGGCATCTCCTCTTTTAAGAGGGCCGTGGCCTTCACCCCGTCCATTTCGGGCATCCGGATGTCCATGAGGACGATGTCCGGAGGGTTTGCCCGGCAGAGCTCCAGGGCTTCCCGGCCATTGGCCCCGATCCCCTCCACGGAAAAGTCCTCTTCCAGCTCCAGGATGGTTTTTAGGCCCTCCCGCATCAATCTCTGGTCGTCCACGATGATGAGCCTGATTTTCGTCATGAGAACACTCCCTCAAGGGTGGATTTGACCGTAAAGCCCTTCCCTTCGGGGTCCCGGGGCAGGATTTCCACCCGCCCACCGATGGCTTCCAGGCGCTCCCGGATGCCCCGCAGGCCGCTGCCCTCCACCAGGGCCCCGCAGCCGCCGCCGTCATCCTTCACTTCCAGGTGAAGGGCAGCGCCTGCCCTGGCCAGGGTAACGGATACCCGGGAGGCCTCCCCGTGGCGGAGGCTGTTGGTCAGGCACTCCTGGATGACCCGGAAGAGGGGCAGCTCATACCTCTCGGGGATATCCAGGTCCTGCTCCACCTGGACATCCACCTGGACCCCCTGCTCCCGGCAGTCCTGGCTCAGGCCCTTGATGGCATCGCTGAAGCCCTCTTCTTCCAGGGCCCGGGGCCTTAGGGCCTTGACGGAGCGCCTGACGTCATCCAGCCCCCGCCTGGCCTGCTCCTGGCTCTTCTCCAGTTCCCTCCGGGCCCGCTCCAGGTCCCGGTCCATGAGTTTTTTTGCCGCTTCCATGCCCACCACGATGGAGGTCAGGGAATGGGCCAGGGTATCGTGGATTTCCCGGGCGATGCGGTTCCTCTCCTCGATGAGGAGCATCCTCTCCTGCTGCTTGCTGTGGTTGAGGAGCTGCCGGTGGGCCCCTTCCAGCTCCCTGCGGGAGGCCTCCAGCTTTTGCAGGGCTTCTTCCGCCCGTTCCTTCTCTTCAAACTGCCTCCTGGCCATGTAGCTGACACCGTAGGCAAAAACCAGGACCATGCTGTTGATGATGGAAATGCTTAAGACCTCCAGGGGAGGCCGGCCCGCTTCCAGGCCGAGAAAGACGCTGCTGAAGGCAAAACCGCCGAAGGACAGGAAAAACATCAGCGTGCCCACCCGCCGGGGAAAGGAGATCAGGGATTCCGTGACGATGATGATGTAAAGGACGATGGCGATGCCGCTGCCGTCCAGGAACGTAAACCCCAGGGCCAGGCCGTACTGCAGGTACAGGCTGTACAGGGACAGGGACTTGTGCCGGCCCTCCAGGTAGAAATTGCGGATGCTGTCCAGGGCAAAGACCAGCATGAAGGTGGAAACTGCCCCGGTGCCGGCGGTGCCGAAGTTGATGACGATCCAGAGGGTGATGAGGTAGCCGCCGTATTTGGCGGTCCATAAGAGGGTGGCGGTCTTGCGGTCCATGGTATCCATCCATCCTTCCTTTCTATTCCCTTTATAATACAGGCCCGGGGCAAAGTCAACTTACGCCGAAAAAAATAAGGGGCTCCCGTGTCCCGGCGGGAGCCCCTTGTATCCTGCTACTTCCGC
>PWVN01000223.1 GCA_003561835.1 Syntrophomonadaceae bacterium | reverse complement strand
GTTACCTGCACCAAATATTCTTCCTCGGAAAAGATCTTCATGGGGATGACCGCAGTGATATACTCCCCGTCTTCCAGGGCCAGTAGATTGATGATGTTGGTCCCCCGGGCCAGGCGGCCCCCCTCGGGGATTTCATAAGCCTTAAGATGGTAGACCCTGCCCCGGTTGCTGAAGCATAGGAGGGTATGGAGGGTGGAGGTTACAAAAATGTCCTCCACAAAATCCTTCCGCTTGCTGCCCATGCTGCTGACGCCCTTCCCTCCCCGGTGCTGGCTGCGGTAGGTGGCCAGGGGGCACCTCTTCACGTACCCCTGATGGGTCAGGGTGATAAGAATATTCTCCTCGGCGATCAGGTCCTCGTGGTGGATCTCCGATTCGTCCGGGAGAATCTGGGTACGCCGGGGGTCCCCGTGCTTCTCCTTGATCTCCTGCAGTTCTTTGCGGATAATCTCGTAGACCAGCCGTTCATTGGCCAGGACTTCTTTGTAATAGGCAATTTTTTGAATAAGTTCCAGGTACTCATCCTCCAGTTTTTCCCGTTCCAGGCCCGTCAGCTTCTGCAGGCGCATGTCCAGGATGGACTGGGCCTGGACCTCTGTGAGGTTAAAGGTGGCCATCAGCCCCCGGCGGGCTTCCTCTGTGGTATGGGAGGAGCGGATGAGCTTGATGACGGCATCCAGGTTGTCCAGGGCAATCCGCAGGCCCTCGATGATATGGGCCCTTTTCTCCGCCTTATCCAGGTCAAAGCGGGTCCGCCGCTCGATAATTTCCTTCTGGTGGGCCAGGTAGGCTTGCAGCATTTCCTTCAGGTTCAGGACCCGGGGTTTCCCCTCCACCAGGGCCAGCATGATAATGCCAAAATTCTGCTGCAGGGGGGTGTTCTTGTAGAGATGATTCAAAATAACCTGGGGGTTGGCCCCTTTCTTCAACTCCATGACCACCCGGACCCCGGAACGGTCCGACTCGTCCCGCAAGTCTGTGATCCCCTCCAGTTTTTTTTCCCGGACCAGTTCGGCGATGCGCTCCATGAGTTTGGCCTTATTTACCTGGTAGGGGACCTCCGTGATGAGGATGCGCATCCTGCCGGTACTTTCCACCCGCTCCACCTGGGTTGCTCCCCGCATCTTGATGATGCCCCGCCCCGTCAGGTAGGCGGAACGGATGCCGTCCATCCCCATAATCAGGCCGCCGGTGGGGAAATCGGGGCCTGTAACATGCTTCATCAGGTCTGCGGCCCCGGCATCGGGGTGGGCGATGAGATGGAAGATGGCATCGCATACCTCCCGCAGGTTTTGAGGGGGGATATTGGTGGCCATGCCCACGGCGATGCCCGCGGAACCGTTGACCAGCAGGTTGGGGAAACGGCTGGGCAGGACCACGGGTTCTTCCAGGGTATCATCGAAATTGGGACGGTAATCCACCGTGTTCTTGTTGATATCGGCCAAAAGCTCCAGGGCTATGGGGGCCATGCGCACTTCCGTATAGCGCATGGCGGCCGGAGGGTCCCCATCCAGGGATCCGAAGTTGCCGTGTCCGTCTACCAGGGGGTAGCGGGTATTGAAATCCTGAGCCAACCTCACCAGGGTGTCGTAGAGGGCCGCATCCCCATGGGGGTGGTATTTGCCCAGCACCTCCCCCACCAGGCGGGCCGATTTCTTGTGGGGTTTATCGGGGTTCATACCCAGTTCCTGCATGGCGTAGAGGATGCGGCGGTGGACAGGCTTGAGGCCGTCCCGCACATCGGGCAGGGCCCGGCTGACAATCACGCTCATGGCATAATCGAGAAAGGATTTTTTTACTTCATCGTGGATCTCTATGGGGATGATTTTGCCGTGACTGTATTCCATGCCTGCATTCCCTTCCTTCTCAAGAAAAATTTCCTAGATATCCAGGTTCTTCACCAGGTGGGCGTGCTGCTCGATAAACTCCTTGCGGGGTTCCACCTTCTCCCCCATGAGGGTGGTGAAGATGGAATCGGCCAGGAGGGCATCCTCCAACTTCACCTGGAGGATGGTCCGCTTCTCCGGGTCCATGGTGGTCTCCCACAGTTGCTCCGGGTTCATCTCCCCCAAACCCTTGTAGCGCTGCAGGGGCGCCCCCCGGCCCTGCTGGCGGAAAAAGGCCTCCAGCTGTTCCTCGTTGTAAAAGTAGTGTTCCTTTTTGTCCTTTTTGACCTTGTAGAGAGGCGGCTGGGCAATATAGACATAGCCTGCCTCGATGAGGGGCCGCATGTACCGGAAGAAAAAGGTCAGGAGAAGGGTGCGGATGTGGGAGCCGTCCACATCGGCATCCGTCATGATGATGATCTTGTGGTAGCGGGCCCTGGTGATATCGAACTCATCGCCAATGCCCGTGCCCAGGGCCGTGATCATGGTGCGGATCTCTTCGTTGGCCAGGATTTTGTCGATGCGGGCCTTCTCCACATTGATGATTTTCCCCCGCAGGGGCAGTATGGCCTGAAAGATCCGCTCCCGTCCCTGCTTGGCGGATCCCCCGGCCGAATCCCCCTCCACCAGGTACAGTTCCGAGAGCCCCGGGTCCTTGCTGGTACAGTCCGCCAGTTTGCCCGGCAGGGCATTGACCTCCAGGGCATTCTTCCGGCGGGTCAGTTCCCGGGCCTTCCGGGCCGCTTCCCGGGCCCGGAAGGAGCGGATGGATTTATCGACGATTTTTCGGGCCAGGGGTGGATTTTTTTCCAGAAAGGACTGCATCCCCTCGTACAAAATCCCCTCCACTACGCCCCGGATTTCCGCGTTGCCCAACTTGGTTTTGGTCTGCCCCTCAAACTGGGGGTCCTTAAGTTTTATGCTGATGATGGCCGTCAGGCCCTCCCGGATATCATCTCCCGAGAGGTTGGCATCGTTGTCCTTCAAGATCCCCTTCTGGCGGGCATAGTCGTTGACTACCCGGGTCAGGGCATTTTTGAAACCGAGTTCATGGGTGCCCCCCTCGTGGGTATGGATGTTGTTGGCGAAGGAATAGATGAGTTCCGAATAACCCGCGTTGTACTGCATGGCAATCTCCAGATCCGTATTTTCTCCCTGCTCCTCGATATGTATGGGTTTTTTGATGATGACATCCTTGTTGCGGTTGAGGTGCTGGACGAAGGAGACGATACCCCCTTCAAAGCGGTACACCTTCTCCAGGGGCTCTGCAAAACGCAGGTCCTTGAAGGTGATCCTGACCCCCCTGTTCAGATACGCCAGTTCCTGAAAACGTTTGGCCAGGACATCAAATTCAAAATTCAAGTCATCAAAAATATCCGCATCGGGCAAAAAGGTGATCTTGGTCCCCGTCCGGTTGGTGTTGCCCTTCTTTTTCAGGTCCATGACAGGCTTTCCCCGTTCGTATCTCTGGTGAAAGATGCCCCTGTCCCGCTTTACTTCCACTTCCAGCCACTGGGAAAGGGCGTTGACCACGGACAACCCCACACCGTGGAGCCCCCCCGCCACCTTGTACCCTTCTCCCCCAAATTTGCCGCCGGCATGCAGGAGGGTAAGGACCACCTCCACCGCAGGCCTTTTCACCTGGGGGTGTTCCCGGACGGGAATGCCCCGACCGTCATCCACCACCGTCACAATGCTGCCCGGGTGAAGGGTCACATCGATGCTGCTGCAAAAACCCGCCATGGCTTCATCGATACTGTTGTCCACCACCTCATAGACCAGGTGGTGCAAACCCCTGGCCCCGGTGGAACCAATGTACATGCCGGGGCGGCGGCGGACCGCTTCCAGACCTTCCAGAACCTGAATCTGGTGCTCATCATAAGTATGCTTCTTCTCTGCCATCTACCCACCTCCAATCACAGCCATCTAGTTATTATACCATAAATTAGTGAATCCTAACAGCTTTCCCCCGATTCCACCACGGGAAAACCCCCGGAAGGGGGATGCCGGGGTTGCCGGTAAGAAAGGGGGTTTCGCAGTTCTAAAAGGGTTTGTCCTTGAGCCTCTTCAGGAGGGTTGCCGGGGCGATGGGGGAAAAGTAAACCTTCTCGTCCGTAACCACAAAGGAGGATTTTTCCTCCCCCACATTTTCTGTCGGGGTGTACTGGAGCAATTCCCGGTTGCAGGGCTTGTCCTGGATTTTCATGCTGAAGATGCCGATGATATCCCGCCCGGGAATGATCTTGGTGCCGCCGATATGCAGGTGCATGTTTTCACCTTCCCTGTATTTGACATAAGGGGCAGAGGGGAGAACCGGGAGGGGCGTAGGTGCCGCAGCGGGGGCACCTGTGCCATCCTGCCGCCGCTTTTTGTTTCCGGGCCAGCAGTTCCTTCTCCATAATTTCCATGAGTTTCTCTTTCATTATATCCTGTCCTTGAAAATCCGCAAACATGTTCCGGATTTTTTCTCTTTCCTCCGGGTCCAGGACCGGTTTCTCTTCATTTTGCTGGGGTGGCGGGGGGGCGGGGGCCTTTGCCAACCCCACCTGAAAATGGATATCCTTTATATAGTTCCCCTGAAGGTTCCGGTTTATTTTTCGCATCAGGGCAGGTTTAAAAAAGGTGAGGTGCTGGGCCCAGGAAGAGTTTGCCACCTGGACGAAGAGAATTCCCTCCTTCACGGTCAGGGCCCGGGTTACCGAGGCCAGTTTGCTGCCCGCCGCTTCCGGCCATACCTGCAGGGCCCTTCTCTCCTTCACCTTCCCCTTTAACCCCAACCGTCGCAGAAATTTTTCCAGGGGATCTTTCAAACGCTCCATGGAGACAACCTGCCTTCGGCGATTCTATAAAAACTTCCTTCCCGGAAGACTTTTTCCCGGGTCAAAACGTCACCGGTACCGCTGATAAAGGTCTGTACCCGGCCGCGGATCAGGTTTAATAGCCCCCCCTGCCGCTCCCGGTCCAGTTCGGAGAAGACATCGTCCAAAAGCAGAAGGGGATAGTTCCCCCTCTCTCCCTTGATGAGCTCCACCTGGGCCAACTTCAGGGAGAGGGCCGCCGTCCGCTGCTGTCCCTGGGAACCATAGGTGCGGGCGGGACGCCCGTTGATGCTGAAGTCCAGGTCATCCCGGTGGGGGCCCACCAGAGTTACCCCCCGGCGCCGCTCTTCTTCTTCGCTTTTTTTGAGGGTCAGGAGAAATTCTTCCCGAATCGTTTCCCGGGAAAACTCCCCCTCCCCCTTCGTGCTTTCCAGGGAGGAAGCATAGTGGAGCTTAAGGTCTTCCCCTCCGTCTGTTAATTTGCGGTGCTGCAGCCGGGCGAGAAGGGCCAGTTTTTTTACGTATTCCCTTCTTTTTTGCAGGACGAAGGCAGCCATCTCCGCCAGCTGCTGGTCCCAAACAT
>PWVN01000022.1 GCA_003561835.1 Syntrophomonadaceae bacterium | reverse complement strand
CGGAGGAAGTGAGGAACCGGCGGTTTTATGCCCCCAAGGACCTGGGAGGCGAGAAGGCCCTGGGGGAAAGACTAAGGGAAATACGGGGCAAAAAAGATGAATGATTCCTTCCGCACCCCGGGAGCGCCCGTCAGGGTCAGGGTCCCGGTGGGGGCCTGCCGGTTCATCGCCTCCCTGGCCCCGGCGGCATCGGAGGCGGAGGCCCGGGCTTTTATCAACGGGGTTTCCCGGGAGTTCAGCGATGCCACCCACAACGCCTACGCCTACCGGGTCGGCCGCGGGGATTTTGCCCTTGCCCGCTCCTCCGACGACGGGGAACCCGCCGGCACCGCCGGCCCTCCCATGCTGGGCGTCTTGGAGAAACACAGCCTGACCCAGGTGGTGGTGGTGGGGACCCGCTACTTCGGCGGTGTCAAGCTGGGGGTGGGGGGCCTGGTGCGGGCCTACCGCTCCTGCGTCGAAGAGGGAGTCAAAGCCGCCCGCATCGAAACCCGCCACTTCTGCCATCTCCTGCGGATCCAGGTGCCCTACAAGCACGTGGGCAGCATTCTCCGGGAGATCGAGGGGGTCAAGGGCACCGTCAAATCCATCCAGTACGGTTCCCAGGTGACGGTGACGGCCCTCATCCGGGAGAAATACGCCTCCCTTCTGGCCGAGCGTCTTAAGGTTGCCAGCCGGGGACAGGCCAGGATCAGCCGGGAGGGCCCCGGGCGGTAGGTACCGGGCCGGGGAACTGCCGGGAAGGAGGACAGGTTATGCCGACGGCGAAGGGACAAAAGAAGCGGGTGCTGGCCGCCATGAGCGGCGGCGTGGACAGCTCCCTGATGGCTGCCCTCCTGCTGGAACAGGGGTACGAGGTCATCGGGGTGACCATGCGCCTGTGGCACAGCGAAAGGGACCAGGGGGAGGCGGCAGGCCGGGGCCGGGGCTGCTGTGCCCTGGAGGCGGTGGAAGACGCCCGGCAGGTGGCGGCGGTCCTGGACATCCCCTATTACGTGGTGAACTACCGGGAACCCTTCTATCGGCAGGTGGTCTCCTATTTTATCCGGGAATCCCAGGCGGGCCGCACCCCCAACCCCTGCATCGCCTGCAACCGCTACATGAAATTCGACCTGCTCCTTAAAAAGGCCCGGGAACTGGGGGCGGACTATGTGGCCACGGGCCATTATGCCCGGGGGGCCTTTGATGCGGAGGCGGGCAGGTTCCTGCTGCGCAAATCGGCGGACCGGAAGAAGGACCAGACTTATACCCTCTATCACTTGAACCAGGAGCAGCTCTCCCGTGCCCTCTTTCCCCTGGGCCCCTTCGAGAAGGGGGAAACCCGGGCGAGAGCCGCAGCCCTGGGGCTCAAGGTGGCGGACAAGCCCGACAGCCAGGAGATCTGCTTCATCCCCGATGACGATTACAAGGGGTTTTTGGAGGCGGAGGTTGGGGGCACCTACAAACCCGGGCCCATCTTCAACACCCGGGGGGAGAGGCTGGGGACCCACCGGGGCATCCCCTTCTACACCATCGGCCAGCGGAAGGGTCTGGGGCTGGCGGTGGGGGAGCCCCTGTACGTGGTGGCCATCGATGCAGAGGAGAACTCCCTGGTGGTGGGAAGCAGGGAGGAGACGGCCTCCCGGGGCCTGTGGGCCTCGGATCTGAACTTCATCCCCTTCGATTCCCTGCCGGCGCCCCTGGAGGTGAGCATAAAAATCCGCTACAAGTCGCCGGAGAAAAAGGCCCTCCTCCATCCCCCGGCAGGGGGGGAGGCGAGGGTGGAGTTCGCCGAACCCCTCCACGCCGTCACCCCGGGCCAGTCGGTGGTCTTCTACCGGGGAGACCTGCTGGTGGGGGGCGGGGTGATCCAGCGGTCCTATTGAAAGACTTTACCCGGAATCGCCTACCGGGAAAGCCTGCAGCCGTGCCGCATTATTTTTGGCGAATCAGGGAATAATACGTAAAAATGTCAAGGAGGTGCCCCCTCATGCATTGTCCCATTTGCGGCACGTGCGATATCGGCAGGGTGGGGACCAACCAGTACTACTGCTGGAACTGCCTGCTGGAGTTCTCCCGGGACAAGGGAGAGGTGAAGTTTTTTTACGTGGAATCCGACGGCACCCTGGTGGACGTGGATGAAAAAGTTGAAATTTAATGGGGGCAGGTGAAATAGTAATAGAGTAAGGGAGGCGGACGAAGGAGAGAAGAGTTCATGAGCGCAATGCATGACAGGCTGCCTTTGGTCAAAACGGCCCTTATTCTCATCATATCCCTGCTCCTTTTGCGATGGCTGTATCCGAAAAGGGAAGCCCTTTTCGCAGTCATTTCTCTTTTTCTCACCGCCTTTGTCATTTCCTACGTCTTGAACCCCCTGGTGGTCTATTTAACCCGGAACCGGTCCAGCCGCGCCGCGGCGGTCCTGGTCATCTTCCTCCTGATCTTCGGGAGCCTGGCCCTCCTCATCATCGGCCTGATCCCCTCCCTCGCGGCGGAGATGCAGGGCCTGATGGAGCAGGTCCCGGCCTATACCCTGCGCCTGCAGGAATTCATCGGCGAACTGCACCGGGACTATCACCGCTTCAACCTGCCCGAGGGCCTTCGGTCCGTCATCGATGAAAGCATCGAAAACCTGGAGGCGAACCTCCTGGCCTTCTTCGAGAACCTGGTGGCCAGGATGCTGGGCTTCCTGGAAAGGTTCATCATCCTGCTGCTGCTGCCCGTCCTGGTCTTTTATTTTCTCAGGGATTTCGACCGGATCAAGGAAAGCATGAGGGGGGCTGTCCCCCCCCGGTACCGCCGGCAGGCCGCCCTGCTGGCCCACGACATGGACCAAACCCTGGGGGCCTACATCCGGGGCATCCTGCTCATCAGCCTGCTGGTGGGCCTTCTCTCCTATATCGGCTTCCTGGTCCTCGGCCTGGACTTCGCCCTGCTCCTGGCCATCATTGTGGGGGTGACCAACCTGATCCCCTTCTTTGGCCCCATCATCGGGGCCGTTCCCGCCGTCCTGGTGGCCCTCCTGGCATCGCCCCTCCTGGCCCTGAAGGTGGTGGCCCTGATCTTCATCATCCAGCAGGTGGAAAGCCAGCTCCTGTCCCCCCCCATCCTGGGCCGGCGCCTGGGCCTGCACCCCCTGGTCATCCTTTTGGCCCTCATCCTGGGGGGGAGGCTTCTGGGGCTTTTGGGCCTCTTGATCGCCGTCCCCCTGACGGCCTGCCTCAAGATCACCTACGAGCACCTGAGCCGCTGGGGTGCCGGCACGTAAAAAAGGCGCGCTCCGGGGGAGCGCGCCTGTATGCCCGGCATGGGTGCCACTTACAGGGTAAAAGTCCCAAACTGCGAAGACAACAGCGGCTTGCCCCTACTCTGCCATGGTGTAGAGGCCCTCGAGGGCCAGGACCTGGCCTTCCCAGACCCGGCGGTACCCCTCGGAGTCGGGGTGGGGTTTGCGCAGGAGCTTTTGATAGTAATCCATCTGCCGGGGCGTGCTGCCGGCCTTCAGGTAGAGGTCCAGGGCGAACCTGGAGAAATCCCGGACCATGAAGTCAAAAATCTGGTCCACCAGGTCCTCCTGGACCCGGTAGATCCGGGCGTTTTCCAGGATCAGCTGGCCGTAGACCACCAGGGTGAAGAGTTCCCCCAGGGACATGAGGAAGTCGGTATCCCGCTGCTGCTCCGGGTCCGGGGTGGCCATGGCCAGGGATTCCCGGAAGAGGGCCACCTGCTCCTGGAAGATCTTCACGTTGGGCAGGGGGAAGGCGTCGAAGGCGGGGCGGTAGTCGTGGAACCGGATTTTGCCCAGCCCCTTGGCCGGCCCCTGCTGGAAGAGAAAGCCGTCGTGTACCGGGGCATCCATCCGGCCCACCGGGGCGTATTCCCCCGGGTTGAAGAAATAGTTGGCCATGAACTTGAGAATCAGGGCGATGTTCACGTGGACGGTCCCTTCCAGTTTGGGCAGGGCCCGGATGTCCCGGGCGGCCATCTCGAAGAAGGTGTCCTTTTCAAAGCCCTTGGCGGCGATTACATCCCAGAGGAGGTTGATGACCTCTTCCCCCTGGGTGGTCACCTTCATCTTCACCGTGGGGTTGTACAGGAGGTAGCGCCGGTCCTCCGGCGAGGCGCTGCGCATGTAGTCGGCGGTCCGAAGGGCGAAGAGCTTCATGGCCACCAGGCGGCAGTAGGCGTCGGTGAACATCTGCTTGACGTGGGGGAAGTCCGTAACAAACATGCCGTAGAGGCGGCGGTTGGCGGCGTGGTTGATGGCCTCGTAAAAGGCGTGGGTGCAGATGCCGATGGAGGCCCAGCCCAGGTTGTACTTGCCGATGTTCACGGTGTTCAGGGCGCTGTCCCAGGCCTCCCGGCCCCGGGAGAGGATACCCGCCTCGGTGACGGGGTAGTCCCGAAGGACGAAGTCCGCCACGTAGGATTGGGAGTTGACCACGTTTCGCACCAGGTCGTAATTCTTGTGCTTGTAGTTGGCGGCGAAGAAGACGTATTCCCCCGTATCCGCCAGCTTGCCGAAGGTGGAGACCATCTCCGCCGCGTTGCCGTTGCCTATGTAGTACTTCTCGCCGTTGGCGGCGTACCTCCCCGGGCCCGTGGGGGTCAGGGTCATGGAGGTGGAGTAGATGTCGGCCCCGTGCTCCCGCTCCGAGAGGCCGAAGGCGAAGACTTCGCCCCTCTTCAGAAGGGCGACGGCCCGCTTCTTGGCCTCCTCGTTGGGGCTCATCCAGATGGGGCCCAGCCCCAGGATGGACACCTGCCAGGTGTACCAGTAGTGGAGGCCGTAGAAGGCGGTAATTTCGTTGAACTCGCAGTTCCGCCAGGTGTCCCAGCGGCAGCCTTCGGCCCCGTAGGCCGGAGGGGTGAGGAGGGTGTAGAAGACCTCGTTGTCGGCCAAAAACTTAAGAAAATCTTCGTACCAGACCCGGTTGCGGTCATCTTCCTTGAGCTTCCCCTTGCCTTTCCTTTCAAAGAAACCGATGGTCTTTCGCATGATCTGCCGGGACGCCTCATCGGGGTAGGGACGGCTGTGCTCCCCGGGGTTGAGAAGAATCATCTTGCCACACTCCTTTCAGGGTAAAAGATGGGACATGCTCCAGAAAAGTATTTGCACAATGCAACATTACGAACCTATAATAACACGGCCCCAGGGAACCCGTCAAGGAGGGCCTTAAGGGGGATTCATCCCGGTTTCCGGGGAGATGTAGCGGGGATTGGAGGGGTTTGGCTTTTATTGACATGCTGGAAAATAGTATATATAATTGTTGTGAATGGTAAGGAGGTATGAAGCATGAAAAGCAGCGAAATAAGGCAGAAATACTTGG
>PWVN01000147.1 GCA_003561835.1 Syntrophomonadaceae bacterium | reverse complement strand
GGAGAGCCTGAACGCCCTCAGCACCCGGATGGCGGCTGAACTCCTAAAAGCCCTTAAAGCCCTGGCCAACGATGCCGGGGTGTGGGCAGCCATCCTGACGGGCCGGGGGGACCGGGCCTTCTGCGCCGGGGCCGACTTGAAGGAACGAAAGGATATGGGCAGGGATGACATGCGCCGGCAGCGGGAGCTCTTCGTCCAGGCCTTTAAGGCCGTCTCCACCTTCCCCAAACCTTTGCTGGCGGCGGTAAACGGCTACGCCTTCGGCGGCGGGTTCGAATTTGCCCTGGGCTGCGACATCATCTACGCCTCCGAAAAGGCCCTCTTCTCCCTACCCGAGGTGGGCCTGGGGATCATCCCCGGGGGCGGTGGGACCCAGAACCTGCCCCGCCTGGTGGGCCCCGCCCTGGCCAAGGAACTGATCTTTACCGGGCGGCGCCTGACGGCCCAGCAGGCCCGTGAGCTGGGGATCGTCCGGAAGGTGACGGCACCCGGTGACCTGCTAAAGGAGACCGGGGCCCTGGCGGCGGAGATCCTGAAAAACGCCCCCACGGCGGTCCGGCAGGCCAAGAAGGCCATCGACCTGGGCCTGGATGTGGACCTGTCCACGGGCTTTGCCCTGGAAGCCGAATGCTACAACGTCTGCCTGAACTCGGCGGACCGGGAAGAGGGCCTTCGGGCCTTCAACGAAAAGCGAAAGCCCGTGTTCACCGGCCTGTAAGGGGAAAACGCGAAGGGGGGAGTATACGGTGGATTTCGAATTGAGCGAAGAGCAGCAGATGATTCAAAAGGTGGTCCGGGACTTTGCCGAAAAGCAGATCAGACCCGTGGCCGGCGACCTGGACCATAAGGGGGAATTCCCCCGGGAAATCCTTAAGCAGATGGGGGACATGGGCCTCTTCGGCCTCCCCTTTCCCGAGGAATACGGGGGCAGCGGCGCCGGCTACCTGGCCTACGCCATCGCCGTGGAGGAGGTCTCCCGGGCCTGTGCCTCCACCGGCATAACCTATGCAGCCCACTGCTCCATCGGGGCGGGGCCCGTCTACCTCTTCGGCACGGAAGAGCAGAAGAAAAAATGGCTGGTTCCCGCAGCCCAGGGAAAAATCTTCTGCGCCTTCGGCCTCACGGAGCCCAACGCCGGTTCCGATGCCGGCGGCACCCAGACGACGGCGCTCCTGGAAGGGGAGGAGTGGGTCTTAAACGGATCCAAGTGCTTCATCACCAATTCCACCCATGGCAGTGTGGCCGTCATCACCGCCCGGACGGAGAAGGGGAAGGGCAGCCGCGGCATCAGCTCCTTCATCGTCCCCACCGACACCCCCGGCTACAGGGTGGGGCAGCAGTACGAGAAGATGGGGCTGAAGGCCTCGGATACGGCGGAGATCATCCTGGACAATGTCCGCATCCCCAGGGAGAATATCCTGGGGAAACCCGGGGAAGGGTTTAAACAGTTCCTCATCGCCCTGGACGGCGGCCGCATCAGCATCGGCGCCCTGTCGGTGGGGATCGCCCAGGGGTGCCTGGAGGAATCCCTCAAATATGCCAAAGAACGCATCCAGTTCGGCCAGCCCCTCTCCAGGTTCCAGGCCATCCAGTTCAAGTTGGCCGACATGGCCACCCGCACGGAGCTCTCCCGCCTCATGGTCTGGAAGGCGGCCTGGCTCAAGGACAAGGGGCTGCCCTTTGCAAAGGAAGCGGCCATGGCCAAACTCTACGCCTCGGAAACCTGCTTCTGGGCCGCCAGCGAGGCGGTACAGATCCACGGGGGGTACGGGTACATGCGGGAGTACCCGGTGGAGCGGTACCTGCGGGACGCCAAGCTCATGGAGATCGGGGAGGGCACCTCGGAAATCCAGCGCCTGGTCATCGCCCGCCTCCTGGGCTGCTGATCAACCAACCCCTGCCCGGGTATCACATGAATCATTGTTTCGAAGCGGAGCACGATAAAGGCTGCCGGCCCATTTCAACCGGCAGCCTTTTTTGGTTGAGTGCTGAATTAATCTCCTGTTTGGGCCAACCTACAAACCTACACCCTACGCTACCGCAGCTGGCCAGCACATCAGGGATAACTGGATGCTCCTTTCTTGAAGGATTTTCTCCCTCCACCAGGCGATCCTGCCTCTGCTTCGTTCCCTTACTGCCCCAGGAAGAGTTCGATATCCTCTTCTACGGTGCCAATGCCCGCGATCCCGAAGGTGTCCACCAGGACCTTGGCCACGTTGGGCGATAAGAACCCGGGCAGGGTGGGCCCCAGGTGAAGGTTCTTGATCCCCAAGTGCAGCAGGGCCAGAAGGACAATGACGGCTTTCTGCTCGTACCAGGACACGTTGAAGGCGATGGGCAGTTTGTTGATGTCGTCCAGCCCAAAGACCTCTTTCAGCTTCATGGCGATGACGGCCAGGGAGTAGCAGTCGTTGCACTGACCCGCATCCAGCACCCGGGGTATGCCGCCGATATCCCCCAGATCCAGCTTGTTGTAGCGGTACTTGGCGCAGCCTGCCGTCAGGATTACCGTGTCCTCCGGCAGGTTCTTGGCAAATTCCGTGTAGTATTCCCTGGATTTCATGCGCCCGTCGCAGCCGGCCATCACGAAGAATTTCTTGATGGCCCCGGACTTCACCGCCTCCACCACCTTGTCGGCCAGGGCCAGAACCTGCTGGTGGGCGAATCCTCCCACGATGGAACCGGTTTCAATCTCCGTGGGTGGCTTCAGGGTCCTGGCCAGGGCGATGATCCCGGAGAAATCCTTTTTCCCCGTTTCATCAGCGGTGATATGGGGGCATCCGGGGAACCCGGCGGAACCTGTGGTAAAGATGCGCTTCTGCACCTCTTCCTTCCGGGGAGGCACAATGCAGTTGGTGGTAAAGAGAACGGGGCCGTTGAAGGTCTCAAACTCCTTCAGCTGCCTGTGCCAGGCATTGCCGTAGTTGCCGGCGAAGTGCTCATACTTTTTAAAAGCCGGGTAGTAGTGGGCCGGCAGCATCTCGCTGTGGGTATAGACATCCACGCCCGTTCCCCGGGTCTGCTCCAACAGCTGCTCCAGGTCCGTCAAATCATGGCCCGAGATCAGGATGGCAGGGTTGCCCCGGACACCGATATTTACGTGAGAAATTTCAGGATGCCCGTACCTGGAGGTGTTGGCCTCGTCCAACAGCGCCATGGCGGCCACCCCCATCTTCCCCGTCTTCAAGGTTAAAGCCACCAGGTCGTCGGCGGAGAGGCTGTCATCCTGGACAGCTGCCAGGGCCTCATACATGAAGCCATAAATCTCGGGGTTTTCCTTGCCCAGGTTCAAGGCGTGCTCCGTATAGGCTGCCATGCCTTTGAGCCCGTAGGTAATCATCTCCCGGAGAGAGCGGACATCCTCGTTTTCCGTGGCCAGGACCCCCACCGATTCGGTTTTTTCCAGCATGGCCTCCCGGGAATCCACCTGGAAGGAAGCGGCATCGTTCCAGTCCATAGCCGGTGCTTTTTCCTTGAGCTCCTCCCTCAGGGCCAGCATCTTGTTGATCTGCTTCTCAATGGCGCCGTCGTCAAAGTTGGCATTGGTGATGGTCATGAAGAAACTCCGCAGAAGTTCATGGTTTACGGCACCCAAATCCTTCACGGGGATTTGGCCCCTGACCACCACCTGGGCCACCCCCTTCAGGGTATGGACCAACAGGTCCTGCAGTTTGGCCACCTCCGGGGTTTTCCCGCACACACCTCTAACCTCACAACCGGAACCTTTGGCTGTCTCCTGACACTGAAAACAAAACATTCCCATAAACTACAACCTCCCTAAAATAGTTTTCCTGACCCACCCTTCGCCGGTACCCGGACGTTTCTCGTTCCTGGACCATTATCCGGTTAACCCTGTTCTCTTCAGAAATGATTTGCAAAGGGGTACCGGCGGGATCGGTGGGCATCCTCGGGACCTTCCCTCAGACTTGAGTACATTATAGCATACCCGGGAGGGGGAAAAAGTGACGTATGTCACACTTTGGCTACAGCAGAACTATGATATAAATTAGAATCCGTTAAAACCACCCGCCCCTGTGCTGTTTGGATGAAATAGGCATTATGGGGTTTTTAGCAGAAGGGTTACAATTTACGGTTGGAAACAGCAGGTAATTATACTGCTTTTATAGAAGTTATTATATAAAGGGCCTCGTCTGAGGCCCCTGCGGGGTTTTAAGATGCTTTTAAATAATAATTTACGATAGGGGCGTGGAAGCTGTGAAGCCTAAACTCATCGCGATACTGGTGATTACCCTTCTCTTCCTGATTGTCCTGGGGCAAAACGCTCATGTGGTGACCCTCAACCTCTTGTTCTGGAGCATCAGCGTTTCCCAGATTATCCTCATCCTATTTGCCCTTCTCATCGGTTTTGCTTTAGGTTATATCACATCTGAAGTTATCAAGGTTCGCCGGAGTTATCGGCCATGAAAACAATTACGGTCTCCCTTTTGGAGGCAGCACAATAATGCCGGGGAACTCTCGGTATTATTGTGCTTTTCGGCAGAATATAACCAAGAAAAAGCTTGCCCCATCAGCCTTAATGTTAGAACTCCCTTTAGGGCCTATACGCAATCCTATGTTAAAACATCTAACCAGTCCATCTCAATAAGTGTGATATCATTTTCTATTGTGTATTTCAGCCACTCCAACAGTTCCTCCTGTTTTTGATTTCGTCTTTCCAGGGGCCAGATTTTATAAAAGAATTTATATGAACTGATTCTGCGATAGTCAATAAATATGGGGAGTTTGGAAACCCAGAACGCAGGCAGTTTCTTCTCCCGGCCATAGCCTTCCAAAAAGGGGTCGCTAAAAGACCGGGCAAAGTCCTGCCTTTCCCGGCGCTGGTCCCGGGAGATACTGGAAAGCGCGTGATAGATGGCTACCGCAATATCACAAACAAACCAGTGAAATATGCAGTCGTCAAAATCAATTACAGTTATCCGCCCGTTCTGGACAAAAAAGTTCAGGTGGTGGAAATCATAGTGAATCAATCCATAAGAGCTACCATCTTTAGGCAGCCCCTCCAGCTCTTTGGTCAGCTGTTTCCACCTGGTTTCGACTAAAGCCTCGGAAGGGGGAAGGGTATATTCCAATGTGAAATATACATCCTCATTCCATTGGTTTCTCCTTACAACTGGATTTTCCAGCAGATAGGCCCCTGCCAGGACGTGCATCTGCCCCATGGTCCGCCCCCATTCAAAAAACAATTCTCTGTTCCATTCCTTCTCTTCCCCGGGGTTCACCAGCTTCCCTTTGGCCTTTTCAAAGAGTATGAGGAAATAGCAAATGTCCTGAAGCTCGACCGTCTCTACCAGG
>PWVN01000101.1 GCA_003561835.1 Syntrophomonadaceae bacterium | reverse complement strand
TCCCCTGCCTGCAGGTACTCCCTAATATCGGGAAAGGTCCGGTGCTCCACGGTCCCGATCTGCCGGTTGAGGACCAGGAGCCGGGAAGCGTCCCTGTTGTCCAGGGGCTTTTGGGCGATAAGCCTTTCCGGGAGGTGATAATCGAATTCTTCCAGCTTCATGGGGATAAGTTCCTTTTTCCTCATTATTGCCGAAAAAAAGGGGCCAGATACATTTTCGGCCTCTTTCCCCTTTTTCCTCCCGGTGAGGCCCCGGGAAGGGGTTTTGGGGCCGCGGCCCAATCTTTTGACGGCCAGGAAATATTTTCTGCCAATCCCTATCTTATATTCGCTGCCTGCCCCCGGTCTCCTGCCTTGGGGTAAAAAACGCAAAAGAAAAACCAAAGAGCAGAGGGCTTTTTGGCTCTTACAACGCTTCTTCCCCCTATCGGCTCCCGATGAGTTCCCTACCGGCGCAGCAGGTTGAAGAAGAGGGTCAGGAGGAGGCTGATCACGATCATGGTGACCACGGGAAAGTAAAAGGTGAAATTCTCCCTGCGGATGATGATGTCCCCCGGCAGCCTCCCCAGGGGCAGAAAACGGCCCGCCACGGTGAAGATGGCTCCCAGGATCAGGAGGACAGCCCCCGCAATCAGCATGAACCGGCCCAGATTTTCAAACATCGGCGTCATCCCCCCACAGGGTTTCCTGTTCCTTGGGGTATTGTGCCCTGCCCAGGTATTGATATACCAGCTTGGTGGCCACCCGCCCCCGGGGCGTGCGGCTGATAAAGCCGATCTGCAGCAGGTAGGGCTCGTACACGTCCTCGATGGTCTCCGGTTCCTCGCTGATGCAGGCGGAGAGGGTGTCCAGGCCCACGGGCCCGCCGGAGAAGGTGTCCACCAGGGCCGAGAGAAGCTGACGGTCCGTCCGGTCCAGGCCCCGGTCATCGATGTCCAGCATCTTCAGGGCTTCCCGGGCGATGCCTTCATTGATGAAGTTGTCCGCCTTCACCTGGGCATAGTCCCGGACCCGGCGCAGGAGGCGGTTGGCCACCCGGGGGGTCCCCCGGGCCCGCCGGGCCAGCTCCCGGGCCCCTTCCTCATCGATGGGGATCCGCAGGATCCTGGCAGCCCGCGTGATGATGAGGGCCAGCTCTTCCATGGTGTAAAACTCCAGCCTGTTGACCACGCCGAAGCGGTCCCTAAGCGGCGAAGACAGGAGTCCCGCCCGGGTGGTGGCCCCCACCAGGGTGAAGGGGGCCAGGTCCAGGCGCAGGGAACGGGCGCTGGGGCCCTTTCCGATGATTATGTCCAGACAAAAATCCTCCATGGCCGGGTAGAGGATCTCCTCCACGCTGCGGCTCAGCCGGTGAATCTCGTCGATAAAGAGGACGTCCTTGGGCGTCAGGTTGGTGAGGATGGCCGCCAGGTCCCCGGGCCGCTCGATGGCGGGGCCCGAGGTCACCTTCAGATTGACCCCCAGTTCGCTGGCGATGATATGGGCCAGGGTGGTCTTTCCCAGGCCGGGAGGGCCGTAGAGGAGGACGTGGTCCAGGGACTCCTGGCGCTTTTGAGCAGCCTGGATGAAGATGGAGAAGTTCTCCTTGATCCGCTCCTGGCCGATATAATCGGCGAGCTTCTGGGGCCGCAGGTTCCCCTCTATATCATGGTCTTCCTCCTGCCGGGCGGCGGAAATAATCCTGTCTGTGGGCGATGGCAATGGTTTATCTCCTTTCGGCCAGATGCTTCAGGGAACGCTTTATCAGGTCCTCCCGGGCGGTGGCCCCCGCTGCGGCGGCGGCGGCCAGGGCGTCGGCCGCCTCCGCCATGGAATAACCCAGGCTCAAGAGGGCTTCCCGGGCCTCCGTCAGGCCGGAAAGGTCTTGGGTGCCGGGGCTTTCGGCGGGCCCCGCCGGGGGGAGCCGGTCCTTGAGCTCCAGGATGAGCCGCTGGGCAGACTTTTTCCCCACCCCCTTGACGCGGGTCAGGGCGGCAGCATCCTGGCGGGCGATGATGCTGTGCAGCTCCGGCAGGGAAAGGGAGCTCAAAAGGGTCAGCCCGACCCGGGGGCCGATGCCGGAGACGGAGATCAGGGCCTTGAAATAGTCCAGCTCCCCTTCCGTCAGGAAACCGTAAAGGCTGATGTGGTCCTCCCGCATGAAAACGTGCAGGTACAGGTGGACCCGGCTTCCGGGGGGAGGCATCCTGCTCTCCGTAAGGGAGGAAACATGGATTTTGTAGCCCAGGCCCCCGTTTTCCACCAGGACATAATCTTCATTGGAACCGGTGTACTCCCCTTTTATGTAATGAAGCACTATCTCCCCTCCAGCAGGCGGTTGTGGCGCCCGAAGTTTCCGTGGCACAGGGCGATGGCCAGGGCATCGGCGGCATCATCGGGCCGCGGTTTATCCTTCAGCTTCAGGATGATGCGGGTCATTTCCTGGACCTGGCCCTTCTCCGCCCGGCCGTAGCCCACCACTCCCTGCTTGACCTGCAGGGGGGTGTAGGTGTAGACGGGCACGGCGGCATGGGCCGCCGCCAGCAGGATGACGCCCCGGGCCTGGCCCACCAGGAAGGCGCTTTTGGCGTTGGTATTGAAAAAGATGTCCTCCACCGCCAGCTCCTGGGGCAAATACTCGGCTATGACGGCAGAGATCTCCCGGTAGATATGCAAAAGCCGGCTCCCCAGTTCCTGGCCCGCCGGGGTCCTGACACAGGCGAAGGTGACCGGATGGTAATCCGACCCTTCCTTGGTCACGATGCCGTAGCCGGTGGTGGCCAGCCCCGGGTCAACTCCCATAATCCGCATGCAGGCCCCCCCTTACCCAAACGCCTGTTCTTATCATATCACAAAGCCCGGGCCCTTTCATCTTTAATTTTCATTTTTTTCTGCACCCCGACCGGCATTTCCTGCCTGCCCCCCGGAAATAAAAGGGCGGACGGTTCCCGGAGCTTGAATGGGACAGGGGGACAGGGACCTTGTCCCAAAAATCAAAAAGCCGTCCCCGCTTGCTACAGCGAGTCAAAGCCTGTCAGGTGGTGTAGCTCTCCAGTATCGATTTCTTTTCTGCTTCCGACTCGAAGGGAATCCCCCGCTCCAGGTCTTCCCGGTAGATTTCACTGACCTCGTAGTCGGTAATCTCCACCAGAACCCCATGGGGGGGGGTACCGCTGTAGATGGCGATCTTCCCCTGGTAAAGGCCGACATAGTGAAGGTCCCGGCAGTGGGAGCAGAGCTTCCCGGTGTATTCCAGCACCAGGCGTTGAGGCTCAAAGACCGCCAGTTCCCAGTCCGCATCCGAATTGAGAAGGCTTAAGACATCCTCCCGGCTGGCCCCGGCAAAATTGAAACTGTCAAACCCCGCCGGCAGATCCTGCAAATTCAGGCGGCAGTCCTTGCCCTGATGCCGGGTCAGGATTTCCACACCTTCCTGCAGGGTGATTTCCCCTTCCTCAAAGACCTGGGGTGCGGGCCTGGCCCTGCCGTTATGCCCCCAGAAGCCCGAATCGGGGCCGTCGGGGAGCAGGAGAAGGCCAAACCAGGCCCCTGCCAGAAAGACAACGACCATGACCACATAAAGAAAAGGGTATATTTTCCTCTTTTTCTTGGACACCGCAATCCCCTCCTTTTTCAGGGGTGGATTACCCTTACAATGCCCTTTACAAGAGGAAAATATACCCTTTTTCATCTGGAGGGCTATCCCTCCAGCAGTTCGTCGGGAATATTGAAGTTGGCATGGACGTTTTGCACGTCATCGTGGTCCTCCAGGGCATCCACCAGCTTCATAAGCTTCTCCGCAGCGTCTCTATCTTCGATGACCACTTCGTTTTCGGGAAACATGGAACCCTCCGCCACGGCCACGGCAATCCCGGCACCCTCCAGGGCTTCCTTGACCTTTTCCATATCTTCGGGGGCCGTGGTGACCTCCAGGGCCTCTTCCTCTTCCTGGATGTCCTCCGCCCCTGCCTCCAGGGCCAGGAGCATGAGTTCATCGGCGTCCAGGGCCTCCGTCTTCTCCACGGAGATATATCCTTTGCGCTTGAACATCCAGTTGACACAGCCCGATTCCCCCAGGCTGCCGCCGTGGTTGCTCATCAGGTAGCGGATGTCCCCCGCCGTCCTGTTGCGGTTGTCCGTGTTGATATCCAGCATCAGGGCCACACCGCCGGGGCCGTACCCTTCGTAGGTGAAGGACTCGAAGTTCCCTCCCCCCAACTCCCCCGTACCCCGCTTGATGGCCCGGAGAATATTGTCGTTGGGCATATTGGCTTCCCGGGCCTTCTGGACTGCCAGCCGCAGGGCAAAGTTTGCCTCCGGGTCGCCGCCCCCTTCCTTTGCCGCCACGATGATCTCCCGGGCCAATCTGGTAAAGATTTTCCCTTTTTGGGCATCCACCCGGGCTTTTCTGTGTTTGATGTTGGCCCATTTTGAATGTCCCGCCATAAGCTGCACCTCACACTTCCTGTCTATTTCTCCCCCAGGTCCAGGTCCGGAACCGCCGGCATGAAGCGCTTGTGGCTACTTCTTGCCTCCATGGCCATAATCCGCTGCCGTTCTTCTTCCTTCAGGGGTTCTCCCCGCAGGTATGCGTCAATGGCTTCGTAGGTAACCCCCATATCCCCCTCATCCGTCTGTCCCGACCACAGCCCTGCCGAAGGCGGTTTCTTTAGGATGGGCGAGGGGATTCCCAGGTATTCGGCCAGCTGGACCACTTCCCGCTTGACCAGCAGTGCCAGGGGGGCGATGTCGCCCCCCGCGTCCCCGTACTTGGTGAAATATCCTGTCACCAGTTCGCTGGCATTGCCGGTCCCCGTCACCAGGTAGCGCTGCCGGGAAGCATGATAGTACAGGGTAATCATGCGGAGCCTGGGCTTGATATTGGCGGCATGCAGGCCTTCCGGTTTGCCCCCGGGCCCCTTCAAGGCAGTCAGGAATGCGGCATAGACGGGGCCGAGGTCCACCTCCAGTGCCGGCAGGTCGATGTGCCGGGCCAGGAGAAGGGCGTCCTCCCGGTCCCTGGGGTTGCTTTCACAGGGCATAATGAGGCCCAGGGAGCTTTCCGGGAAGGCCCGTTTGGCCAGGGCCGCCACCGCCGCCGAATCAATCCCGCCGCTGACGCCGAGAACAAGGCCCTCCCTGCCGCTTTCCGCCACCTTCTTCTGCAGCCATTTGACCAACTGTTCCCCATACTCTTCAGGTTTAAACATGAATCCACTCCCTTTCATGAACCAAACCACATAAATTGTATGTGATGGCCCCCTGATTTGTCAACGGTTCTCTTCGCCGCCCCTGGGGCTTCCTGGCTGTTTTGCGGCCCTCCCCCCCCGGCGGGCTTTTGCTTTTACAAGGGAAGCAGGTAGAGGACCGTGAAGAAATGGCAGATGCTTCCCACCAGAACGAAGAGGTGCCAGATGGCATGATTGTATTTTATCC
>PWVN01000259.1 GCA_003561835.1 Syntrophomonadaceae bacterium | reverse complement strand
GTGCGCTTCATAAGGCGCTGGTATTTTTACGCGCTGCTGGGCCTGCTGGCGGTCGCAGGCGCCCTGGGGGTGCTGTACTGGCAGGCCCAGGTGCTGCTTTCCCCCGTCAGTGCCGAGCCCGGTGAAGAGGTCCGCCAGGTGGAAGTGGAGATCCCCGTCGGCTCCAGCCCGCGCCAGGTGGCGGCCCGGCTGGAAGAGGAGGGGGTCATCCGGGACGCCCGGGTCTTTTACCTCTACGCCCGCTACATGGGCTATACCGAGGGGATGCAGGCCGGGCACTACGCGTTCGACACCTCCATGGACGCCGACCAGATCCTGGGCGCCCTGCAGGAGGGCCTGCTGCTGCAGGAGGGGCTGCGCTTCACCATACCGGAGGGCTTCACCGCCGAGCAGATCGCCGAAAGACTGGCGCAGGCAGGAGCGGCGGAAAAAGAGGCCTTCCTTCAGCTGGCGTGCACCTACCGGGAGCACAATTCCTTCGATCCGCTGGAGGAGGCGCCTGCAGGGCTCTACTGCGACCTGGAGGGCTACCTTTTCCCCGACACCTACGAGGTGGCGGACGACATCACGGAGGAAGAGCTGGTGGAGCGGATGCTGGAGCGCTTCGGCGAGGTGTTCGGAGAGGAGTGCCGGTCGCGCGCCGCAGAGCTGGGGCTGAGCGTGCACGAAGCGGTGACCCTGGCTGCCCTGGTGGAAAAGGAGGCGCGGGTGGCGGAGGAGCGCCCCCTCATCGCCGCCGTGTTCCACAACCGGCTCCAGGCGGAAACCATGCCCCTGCTGCAGTCGTGCGCCACGGTCATGTACGCCCTGGGCGAGACCAAAATCCGCCTCACCTACCAAGACCTGCGGGTGGAATCCCCCTACAACACCTACCTGCACCCCGACCTGCCGCCCGGGCCCATCGCCTCGCCGGGGAAAAAGGCCCTGGAAGCGGCCCTGTATCCCGCCGACGTGGACTACCGCTACTTCGTCTACAAGGAAGACGGCACCGGCGAACACTATTTCAGCACGACCCTCGCCGAACACAACCGCTACAGAGAAAAGGCCCGGCAAAACCGGCTGGAGCGCGAAGCCCCTTGATCTGCTCCGGCCTGCTGTGAATTTTCCTTATACCCCATCGCCAAAACCCGGCCTGCAGTGAAAATTTGCGCTTGGCGCTCACTGTTTAGAGCTTGGAGCTGTTCCTTTTGAAACCTGGCTTGTCCAGGTGGGGCCTGGCCCGAAAAAGCGCAAAGGGCTTCATCGAAAAAAGTCTTGCCGCACCCTGGCAAGACTTTCGTATTGGCTCATTTAAACTCCAATGTTGATAGTACATTGAATACATTGGGGTTGTCGCTGCGCAATAAAAGAATGAAGCGGACAATGAACAACTTTTAAAAAGGGCCTTCGTATTTGAACCCTGGCGTCACTCCCGGGGCGAGGCCGAGGCACGGCGCTGTGGGTGTCTCCCGCCTGCCGCTGAAGCGGCGCCCGGCGGGCGGGCTTTCGCGCCCTCTTGCCGTCCTCATCCCTGCACCGGCCCGGTGCACCAGGCCTGTCCCTGTCCCACAACCCCGCAATAAGGAAGGGCAAGAGGCGGGGCGCAACTTCGACCGCGGCGCCCCTCAGTGCACCCGCTGTTTTTCCTCCCCGCCCTGCGCCTGCTGCGGCTCCTCCGAACAGCTGAAGTGGCTGTCCACGAACGCCTCGATCTCCGAGAGATGTTCCTCGCAGACGCCGCTGCGCGTCTTCAGTGCCAGGGCGTCCACCACGCAGCCGCCTTTTTCTTCGATTTTTTGGGTCATGCGGGAGATGGTGGATTTGTCGCCCGCCTTGGACATGGTGACAAAGGGGCAGACCGACTGCCCGCAGAGGGCCGGCATCTCTTCCAAAAAGGCATTGATGGCCGGCGCCGGCTGGTAGGCCCAGACCGGGCTGCCCACAAAGATGAGGTCGTACTCCTGCGGGTCGAAGCAGCAGGGCTCGATGGGCACCGCCTTACCGGCAAAGGATTTCAGCACATTGGAAACCAGCCCGCCGGTTTTTTCCCGGGGGGTGACCGCCATCACGCGGCAGTCGATCCCCCTTTCCAGCAGGCAGCGGGAGAGGTGGGAGGAAACCCCCTCGGTGTTCCCCGTTTGCGAATAGTACACGATCAGCGCCTTCATCCGGATCATCTCCAAAGCAGCAGGTTTTCATCTAATCGGGCGCGCGCTCGTTGCTGTTAAAAAAGTAACATGCCAGCGCCGCCCACATTATATCACAGCCCGCTTTCATTTGCACCCTTTTTCACAATAAAAATGCTGTGAACAATAAAAATTACTCATTGCCGGCGCCCCGCGCCCGCCCCCGACGCCTCCTTACCTCTGCGCCCCGGAACACCTGCTTCTAATAATGCATCACAATCAAAGCGAACCAGCGCAGCGGCAAGTCGGGAGCCAATGTTGCTTTGTCAACTTCTCACGTATTATGCCGAAGGCCCCTTCGCACTATTCACTGTTGCCGCCCTTGCCTGGCGCCTGGCGGCCCGCCGCGCTACTAATACTTTTGTATACCTCAATGGTAACAATTAATACCACATGAGATAGACAAATATGGTGCTGCTTTATTTTCGGGCAGGAGGTATAATTGTGAAAAGCTCTATGAGCGAAGCGGAAAGATGGAGAAAAAGGTGGAACTGAAACCCGGGCAAACAATTGGCATACAAAAAAAAGAGGACCAACAAAAATATGAAGCGGTCGTCCTTAGCACTTGCCACAACAGTTGTTCCATCACCTTGCACGGCGCCTCTTCAGATGCTTTTTTCCCTGGTGACGAGTTAGTGATCGAGCTGACCCAGTGGGAAGACGCCCTGTATATCCTGCATGCCCTGGTAACAAACGTGACTGAAGGCCGGGGCGCGTCCTGCTGCCTGCAGTTTAATGTATTCGACTTCCAGCGCATTCAGCGCCGTAAATCGGAGCGGATGGCGGTCAACATTCCCGCAGAGTACGCCCCCCTGCCGGAAAAAAAATTTGACCGGGAGATGCCACAGGGCTTGATCCAGAACATTTCCCGCACCGGAGTTCTTCTCTCTGTCCAAAACCCCCTGAACGTGGGTGACGAGCTGCTGCTGCTGTTTGAAATAGCCCTCAACAAAGA
This sequence comes from Syntrophomonadaceae bacterium, assembly GCA_003561835.1. Lineage (GTDB taxonomy): Bacteria > Bacillota > Dethiobacteria > PWVN01 > PWVN01 > PWVN01. The sequence goes on along the minus strand of PWVN01000259.1, from coordinate 2,343 downwards.
AAAAGTTCCCATCGGGACCACAGGCAAAGTAGTCAGGGTTCACCGGGACAGCCTCCATCCAAAGTTCCCTTACAGTTACGGAATCAAATTCAAAAACCCGGAACGCCTTTTGGCGGGATAAATAACGGCACCCCTCAAGGGTGCCGCCAAACGTTGTCAAGGGACACAACTCTTTCAGAGGAATGTCCTCAAATTATGCGGCTCTTGTATTTCTGAAATTCTTTGTATATTTTAAGAAAGCTTTTTCAAGCGGCCGTGCAAACATCGGCGTTTACCGCGTTTAGAAAGGGTCATGGTGAAATCCAGCTTTTATATTTTTGGATATGTCCGGGCTGGAAGACACCCTTCCAAAACGAAAACACGTTCAATTTTTTCCACTTTTCCCTGCCGAGAATCTGTTTCCATGCCGCCTTTCTCTTTAACCCGCAACATAGACAAGCCGGCGCATATGGAGGTTTTTCTTTCTCGAAATTCTTCACGCCATCTTCCGTGTTTCTTGAGAATTAATGGTCAAGCAGCGGTGAGTTCACATGTCTTCTTCGCGGGCAGTTTTCTGCACCTTCCCCAGCAGAGAACCCTTACTCCTTTTTGTTCAGCCCCTTGGAAACGGCAAAGAGGGCTGCCTGGGTCCGGTCCTGGAGCTCCAGCTTCTCCAGGATCTGGCCGATATGCTTTTTCACCGTGTGCTCGCTGATAAAAAGGGCTTCGGATATGGAGCGGTTGTTCATCCCTTTGGCCAAGGCCGTAAGCACCTCCAGCTCCCGGGTGGTCAGCTGGCTCAGGGTGTCGGTTTCTTCCGTATCCCTGCTGCCCATGGCGTACTGCACCACCGCCGGGTCGAAATATTTTTTCCCCCCAAAAACCAGGCGGATGGCCGACAACAGCTCTTCCGGGAGCGCATCTTTTAAAATGTATCCGTCTACTTCGCTGATCATCGCTTCGCGGATCTCTTCCTCGGTGACGTAGGAGGTTAGGATGATAAACTTGCACACCGGGCTAATATCCCGGCCTTTTTTTACAATCTCCAGGCCGTGTTCTCCCGGCATGCGCAGGTCCACCAAGGCGATATCTGGGCGGGATTCCTCCAGCAGCGCCGCCGCTTCCCGGCCGTTGGCGGCAAACCCCACCACTTCAATGTCTTCTTCCAGACTGGTCACCATCTCTATGCCCTGGCGCACCAGGGGGTGGTCGTCCACGACAATCAACTTCATCCTCTTTTTGTTTCTCTTATCCATCACGTCATCTCCCAGCCTTGGCGTAGTTCTTGCTCTTTGCATTTTTTTACCTTGCAAGGACCTGTCCCTTATAGGCGGAATAAGTGGGGATTTGACAGCTGACCAAGGTTCCTTTACCGGGCGTGCTCAGGATCGCAAAGGTACCCTGCAGTGAATGCGTCAACTCCCGCATGTTGGCAATCCCCAGCCCATTGATGGAGGCAGGGGAATCTTCCAGGGTGGCGGGGGGAAAACCGACGCCATCATCTTCTATTTTTAAGGAGGAGGTGAAAGGGGTCATCTCCAGTTGGATCTTGATCTCCCCGCAGTGGCCGTGGCGTATTGAATTGCCCGTTGCCTCTTTGATGATGCGGTAAAAGGCATTGCGCATGAGCTCGCTTAAATACTCTTCTGTGCCCTTCACATCAAAATCGATCACAATCTCATTGATGTTGGCCAGCCCGCTCAAATACTTTCGAAGCTCCCTTACGAAGGTTTCGTCTCCTCGCTTGCGGGGGCTGAGCCGGTAGATTAAGAAGCGCAGATCCTTGGCCGTTTGCGAGGCCACCTCTTGAATGCGGGTGATCTGCTCTTTCAGTCCGGAGCGCAGCACCTCCGAGCGCTTGGAAACTGATTCCAGGCCGTAGACGATGCTGAAGAGGTTTTGGGAAATGCTGTCATGAATCTCGTTGGAAATCCGTTTTTGTTCCTCCAGCAGCAGGAGCTTGTCGGCGAAAAGCTCGGTGAGGTTCCTTTCAATCGCCAGCGCGCTCAGCCTCGAGAGAAACGTCAACTTCTGCTGGATTTCCTCCCCGCTGTAATTCTTGTGGGAGTGCAGGGCGGCCATGATGCCATAGCAGCGGGCCCAGGACTTGACCGGAACGCAGACCATCTGCCCCAAAGGATGTCCCTCGCTGTCTTCAATAAGCTGCACCAGGGGAGCCGGGTTGTCTTTAATTTCCGACCAGGCCCTTAGCAGCGACTCCTGCCAGCTTTCCTCCGGGAAAACGCTCGTTTTTCCTTTCACGGAGTAGATAGATCCGCCCTCTTCACTCATGGGGCGGGTCTCTCCGGATCCCATCTGGTCCACCCAGAAGATGATTTTTTCACACCCCGTGAGACTGCGGGC
>PWVN01000009.1 GCA_003561835.1 Syntrophomonadaceae bacterium | reverse complement strand
GGCATAGAGGACAATGCCGAAACACGGGTTTCCACCCTCCTATGCCTGGGAGACGCGGATAAGGCCCGGGTTAAGTTTGACTATGACGGGGTACAGGACTGCAAGGCTGCGGCCCTTTTCGGCGGCGGCTTCAAGGTCTGCCCCTTTGCCTGCATCGGCCTGGGCACCTGTGTCCGCTCCTGCCCCTTTGACGCCATCCACATGGACCAGAAGGGCCTGCCCGTTATCGACAGGGGCAAATGCACGGGATGCGGCAAATGCGTCCGGGAATGCCCCAAGGAGGTCCTGGCCCTGAAGTCCCTGAAGGAAACGCCCACGGTTACGTGCAAGTCCACGGCCAGGGGGAAGGAAGTCCGGGCCCAGTGCGATATCGGCTGCATCGGCTGCGGCATCTGCGTGAAAAACTGCCCCGAAGAGGCCATCACCATGGAGGATAACCTGGCTATCATCGACGAAGATAAATGTACCAACTGCAAAGTCTGCGTGGAGAAATGCCCCCGGGACTGCATTCTCTAGGGCTTTTCCCCCGGGGCCCCCGGGCCCCGGGACAATTTACACAAATGTGTTCCTAAAGGCGGCGAAAATATGATAAAATTAACCCATATAGGTCCTTCCGGCCGGGGAAGGATGGTGGATGTGTCGGAAAAAAAGGATACCAAACGGGTGGCGGTGGCCCGGGGGAAAGTTTTGCTGAACCGGGAGACCCTCCTCCTGATCAAGGAAGGCGGCATCGGCAAAGGGGATGTTCTGGGGGTTGCCCAGACAGCCGGAATTATGGCAGCCAAACAGACGGGGCAGCTGATTCCCATGTGCCATCCTCTTTTTTTGACGGGGGTAGATATTGATTTCACAATCTCGGAGGAGGAGGGGGCCGTGGGAATCGAGGCCCGGGTTTCCACCCTGGGAAAGACGGGGGTGGAGATGGAGGCCCTGACGGCCGTTTCCGTGGCGGCCCTCACCATCTACGACATGTGCAAGGCCGTAGACAAAGACATGGTCATAGCGGAAATCTATCTGCAGGAAAAGACAGGTGGTAAGAGTGGTCACTACCGGAGGAAGTAGTAAGTTGAAAAAGTTTTTTGACCCCGAGATTCACAGCCCTTCCTTTTTCGGAAGCTGGCTGGTCTTGATGGTCTTTTGGATCCTCATCACCTGGACCCTGAACTACCAGTCCCTTTTGGCGGGGTTCATCGGGTCCTACGCCCTGACCCGCTTCAACCATTCCCTGCTCATCACCCCCGAACAGCGGTTTTATATTACCCGGAAGACGGCCTTCATGTTCCTCCGCTACCTGGGGCTGATGCTGGTGGCCATCTTCAAGGCCAATATCGACGTGGCCAAAATCGTCCTGCAGCGGCAGATGCCCATCTCCCCGGGGATTGTCAAGTTCAAATCCGATATCCGGAAGGACCTGGACCGGGTGATCCTGGCAAACTCCATCACTCTGACCCCCGGCACCCTGACCATCGACATGGTGGATGATGTCTACGTGGTCCACTGCCTGACGAGGGAAAACGCCGAGGAAGTCTGCTCATGGAACATGGGGCAGGAGTTGCTTCAGATCGAGAGGGCGGGAAGCGAAACCGGGGAGGAGGGAGGCAAAGGCCATGCTGCTGGTTAACTCCTTTATCATATCCTGCATCATCTTGACCCTGATGATATTCTTTTCCTTTTACCGGGCCTACCGGGGCCCCACGGCGGCAGACCGGGTCATCGCCATCAACATCATCGGTACGAAGACGGTGGTCATCATCGCCCTGGTGTCCTACGTCTATTCCATTGAATTCTTTCTGGACGTAGCCCTGGTCTACGCACTGATCGCCTTTATCGCCCAGGTGGGCATCGCCAAATATCTGGAGAAGGGCGCTCTGGATTAAGGAGGCTTGTTGATGTTAACAGCACTGATTATAATATTCCTACTGGCAGGCATATTCTTCTTTTCCGTGGGGGTCATCGGTCTGCTGCGGCTTCCCGATGTCTTCTGCCGCATGCATGCCACCACCAAATGCGATACCCTGGGGGCAGGCCTGATGCTCTTCGCCCTCATGATCTACCACGGCTGGGCCCCCGACACCATCAAGCTGGCCTTTATCGTTATCTTCATCTGGCTGACGAACCCCACGGCGGCCCATATCATCGCCAAGGCTTCCTACCGGGACAAGGTGGAGATGGTGGAGGGCAGCTTTGACCTGGACTACTGCAAGGAGGAATCCGCATGACAGCAGTCCTGACCATGATCTTTCAATACCTGCTCCTGATCTTTCTGGTGGTCTGTGCCCTGGCCGTGGCCAGGACCCGGGACCTTTTGGGGGCCGTCATCATCTTCGCTTCCTACAGCCTGGTCATGGCCATCCTCTGGCAGCAGCTGGAGGCTCCCGACGTGGCCGTTACCGAGGCGGCCATCGGGGCAGGGGTAACATCCCTTTTATTCATCGTGGTAATCAGCAAAACGAGGAGGATGGAATAAATGCGGCAGCTGCTGGTAGTGATCTTTCTGGCCCTTATCGCCAATGCCCTCATCTTCACGGTGGTGGAGATGCCGCCCTTTGGTTCGCCGGACAACCCCAGCAACAACCAGGTTAACCAGAGGTACGTGGAAAAGGGCGTGGAGGAGACGGGGTCCATCAACGTGGTGGCCAGCGTCATCATGGATTACCGGGCCTTCGACACCCTGGGGGAGGCGACGGTCCTCTTCGTGGCCATTGCGGCGGCCCTTTCCAACCTGAAGGCCCATTGACGGGGCGGTGCTGCCCGTTTCTAAAAATATTTTTGAGCCGTTTCTAGAGGGGAGAGGAAATCTTGGAAGACCTTATCCTCACCATGATCGTCAGGTTGATCCTGCCCTTCATTCAGATCTACGGATACTACATCATCATCCACGGCCACCTGTCCCCCGGGGGCGGCTTCCCCGGCGGGGCCATCATCGGGGCCAGCATGATTCTCTTTGCCCTGGCCTTCAACCTGAAAGAGGGCAGCAACAAGATTTCCCATGACACCTCCACCCTCCTGGAAAGCGGCGGCGCCTTCGGCTTTGCCGCCCTGGGGTTTTTGGGGGTTTTCATGGGGTCCAACTACCTGAGCAACCGGGCCGCCGGCTTTCCCCTGGGCATCCCGGGGAACCTGATCAGCAGCGGCATGATCTTTCTCATCTCCATATTCATCGGCGTCAAGGTGGCCAGCACCTTCATTACACTTTTCTTCAATCTGGTGGAGGGCAAAACCCATGATTGAGATTCTGTCCAACCTTTTGCACAATTTTTACTATCTCATTGCCATCATCTTGTTCGTTATCGGGTTCCACACCATGCTGTCCCACTCCAATCTCATCAAGAAGATCATGGGCATGAACATCATGGACACGGCCATCTTCCTCTTTTTCGTCTCCATCGGGTACGTGGAGGGGGGGCGGGCCCCCATCATCGAACTGGGCCAGGACCATGTCTACGTGAACCCCATCCCCTCGGCCCTGATCCTGACGGGGATCGTGGTGGCCGTCAGCGTCACCGCCTTTGCCCTGAGTTTGATCGTCAAGATATACCAGCACTACGGCACCGTCGATGCAGAAGAAATCATGCGGATAAGGAGTAGAGAGGTATGACCGCCCTGGCTGCCCATGTCCCGGCCCTTGTCGTCGTAAACCTGCTCATGTGTTCCTATATCATGCCCGTGTTGGCCCGCTGGAAGAAGCACCTGTGCATCCCGGTGGCCCTGGGTTCCGTCAGCTTCTCCTTTATTCTTTCCATCTTTCTGACTTTTCAGGTCTCCCGGCAGGGGGCCTTCAGCTATGCCCTGGGCGGCTGGGCCGCCCCCTGGGGCATCGAGTTCGTGGTGGACCATTTTTCCGTCTTCATGCTGCTGACCCTTACCGGCGTGGGGCTCCTCATCCTGGTGTATGCCACCGAGGACCTGATCCACGAACTGAAGCAGGATGTGGTGGGCTGGTACTACACCCTGTATCTCCTCCTCATGGGTTCCATGGTGGGGCTGGCCCTGACCAACGACCTCTTCAACCTCTTTGTTTTTGTGGAAATCTGTGCTATCGCCTCCTGCGCCATTATATCTATTAAAGAGAACCGGGAATGCATCGAGGCCAGCCTGAAATACCTGATCCTCAGTGCAGTGGGTTCCGGGGGGATGCTCCTGGGTATCGCCATGATCTACATGGTGACGGGAAACCTGAACTTCACCTATGTGACGGAGGCCCTCCCCCAGGCCTTTGAGCTCTATCCCCGGAACATCATGGTGGCCATGTCCATGTTCACCGCCGGCATCGGGGTGAAGGCGGCCCTCTTTCCCCTGCACGTGTGGCTTCCCGATGCCCACTCCTCGGCCCCGTCCCCTTCCAGCGCCATCCTGTCGGGGCTGGTGATCAAAATTTATGCGGCCGTCTTCATCAAGATCTTTTTGAGGATGTTCCCCTGGGATGTTTACGAGACCGTCCCCCTTATGACCATCGTGTTGATCATGTCCTCGGTGGGGATCGTGGTGGGGTCCATGTTTGCCATCGTCCAGGAGGATATCAAGAAGATGCTGGCCTACTCCAGTGTGGCCCAGATCGGCTATGTCTTTCTGGGCATCGGCCTCCTCTCCCAAAACGGCACCCTGGGGGGGATTCTCCACATCTTCAACCACGCCCTCATGAAGTCCATGCTCTTCATGTCGGCGGGGGCCATCATCTACTCCACCGGTGTCCGCAGGATCAGCGACCTCAAGGGGATCGGCACCAAGATGCCCCTGGTCATGTCCGTATTTTCCATTGGGGCCTTTTCCATGGTGGGCATCCCCATGACCAACGGGTTCATCAGCAAGTGGTACCTGGCCATCGGCGCTTTGGATGTCGATAAGCCCTTATACGTGGCCGTCATCCTCTTGAGCAGCCTGTTAAACGGCGTTTATTACCTGCCCATCGTGGTGAATGCCTTTTTCGGGGAGGGCAAGGAGTCCGTCACCGTACACCATAAACTCCCCTGGAAGATGACCCTTCCCCTTATAATCCTGGCGAGCGCCATTATCATAACGGGTATTTTCCCGAAATTGATGTTGGGCCTGGCAGACAAGGCCGTGATGTTTCTTTTAAATTAAAATTAGGGGGCTGTTTATGATGGATCCACTGGCAACGTTTTTACCTCTCTGGGTAATATTTTTCCCCATGGCCATGACCCTGATCATCTATTATGTGGAGCAGTTCTCCGAGAAGCTCCGCAATGCCCTGGCCGTCCTCACCTCCGTCATCACCTTCATTTCCGTGGCGGTCATGTACCCCCTGGTCAGCGGCGGGCAGGTTGTCGAGTACACCCTCTTTGAGATCATCGCCAACCTGGGGATCAGCATCCGGGTGGATATCCTGAGCTACTGTCTGGCCCTTATCTCTTCCTTCGTCTGGATGCTGGTAACGGTCTATTCCATCGATTACATGGCCCACGAGCATGCGGGGAACCGCTACTACCCCGTCCTCATCGTGACCCTGGGGAGCTGCCTGGGCATCTTCATGGCGGGGGACCTCTTCACCCTCTTCGTCTTTTTTGAATTAATGTCCCTG
>PWVN01000005.1 GCA_003561835.1 Syntrophomonadaceae bacterium | reverse complement strand
GCGGCCTTGATGCCGTCGGCCAGGAGGGCGCCCAGCCCTTTCCGGGTGGCGATCTCTTTGATGAGGGCGGCGGCCCCTTCAGCGTCCCCGTAGGCGGGGGCCCCTTCCAGCCGACCCCGCCGGCCCGCCTCCATGGCAAAGGCCACCAGGTTGCCGCCGCTGATGGTATCCAGGCCCAGGCGGTCGCAGAGGTCGTTCAGGTAGAGGATCTCTTCCAGGCTGTCGATGAGGCAGAGGCCGCCGAAGGCATAGATGGTCTCGTATTCGGGGCCCTCCACCTTCAGGCCCTTGCGGGGCCCTTCCAGGACGGTGCTGAGCTTGCCGCAGGCCATGAAGCAGCGGGTGCAGGCCCTGGGCTTCACCTTGAAGTGCTTCTGCATGTAGTCGGCGTTGATCTTCTCCTGGCCCTCGAAGCGCCCCGCCTGCCAGTAGCGGGTGGGGAAGGCGCCGGCGTCGTTTAAGGTCTTGACCATCATGGGGGTCCCCAGGTTGCGGTAGGCATGGACCCCCGGGTTGTCTTTCCCCTTATCCCGCAGCCCGGCGGTGAACTCCTTTAAGAGCTCCGGGTCCGCCACCTCCGCCTCCCGGTCGCCGCTGAAGGCGATGGCCTTGACCTTCTTGGAGCCCATGACGGCCCCGGCGCCGCCGCGGCCGGCGCAGCGCCAGTAGTCGTTGCTGATCCCGGCCAGGGCCACCAGGTTCTCCCCGGCGGGGCCGATGACCACGGCTTCCGCCTTTTCCTTTACCTCCTCCCGGACCATGTCCTCCGTCTCGTAGCATTCCTTCCCCCACATGTGGAAGGCGTCGTGGAAGGTGACTCCCGTGGGGGTGACGTGGAGGTAGACGGGCATCCCCCCCGCCCCCTCCAGGAGGAGGGCGTCGTAGCCGGCGGCCTTGATGTAGGGGGCCACGCTCCCCCCCGAGTAGGATTCCAGGTAGGCCCCCGTCTGGGGGGATTTGGTGAAAACCCCGTAGCGGCTGGCGGGGGGAAGCCCCGTCCCGCCGGCCGGCCCCGTGGTGAAGATGAGGACGTTTTCGGGGCCCAGGGGGTCCGCCCCCGCCGGGACCGTCTTAAGGAGCAGGTGGGTGGCCAGGCCCTTTCCCCCCAGGTTCTGCTTCAGGACCTCGTCGGACAGGGGCTCTTCCTTGAAGGTTTGATCGGTCAGGTTCACTCTCAGGATCTTATTGTAAAAACCGTACATGGGCATTCCTCCCGTGCGTATTGGCGGTTCCTAGACGTTTACGTTGGCCAGGGCCTCTTCCATGATGGCAAAGCCCTCTTCCATCTGCTCGTCGGTGATGACCAGGGGCATGAGGACCCGGATCACGTTGCCGTAAATGCCGGCGGAGATGAGAAGCAGGCCCTTCTGGTGGGCTTCCGACAGGATGGGGGCCACCAGCAGGGGCTCCTTGGTATCCCGGTCCTTGACCAGCTCCATGGCCACCATGGCTCCCTGGCCCCGGACATCGCCGATGATGGAGAACTTCTCCTTCATGGCGTTGAAGCGCTCGAAGGTGATGCGGCCCACTTCCCGGGCCCGGTCCATGAACCCCGGGCCTTCCATGATCTCCAGGACCTTCAGGGCAGCGACGGCAGCCAGGGGGTTGCCGCTGTAGGTGCCGCCAATCTCGCCCTTGTCCGGGGCATCCATGACTTCCGCCCGGCCGGTGACGGCGCTGATGGGCATGCCGGCAGCCAGGCCCTTGGCCATAGTGATGAGGTCGGGGACCACGCCGCTGTGGGAGAGCGGGAGAAAGTCCCGGCCCTGACGGGGGCCGGCTCCCCCGTCGGGTCAGCCTACCCGCATGGTGCCCGTATCCCGCAGGCGGATGTGCCACTTTAAGGCCTCGTCCAGGAGGTGGGGCATGTTCCCCCCCGTCTTCCGGCCGGCTTCCCGGAAGTAGTCCTGCAGGTGGGGCCTGTAGTCGGGGTGGGCGCAGTTCTCGATGATGGCCCTGGCCCGCTCCCGGGCGGAAAGGCCGCGGAGGTCGGCCACCCCCTGCTCCGTGATGATGACCATCACATCGTGCTCCGTGTGGTCCACGTGGGCCACCATGGGGACGATGGAGGAGATGTCCCCTCCCCTGGCTGTGGAAGGGGTCAGGAAGATGTTCAGGTAGCCGTTCCGGGCGAAGTCCCCGGAACCCCCGATGCCGTTGATAAGCTGGCTGCCCAGAACGTGGCTGGAGTTGACGTGGCCGTAGATATCGGCCTCCACGGCGGTATTCATGGTGATGAGGCCCAGCCTGCGGATGATCTCCGGGTGGTTGGTCAGCTCCTGGGGGCGCAGGACCACCTTTTCCCGGTAGGTCTTGATGTTCTTCCGGAAGGTCTTCTGGCCCGTTTCCGAGAGGGTGATGACGGTGCCGCAGGCCCCTTTCAGCTTGCCGGAGTCGATCAGCTCGAAGACGGAGTCCTGGAGGACTTCCGAGTAAATCTCGATCTCGTTGAAGGCGGAATCCACCAGGCCGTAGAGGACGGCGTTGGCGATGGTGCCCACCCCCGACTGCATGGGGAGGAGCCCGGCCGGCAGCCTGCCCGCCTTGACCTCCTGGGAGAGGAAATCGCAGAAATACCCGGCCATCTTTTTGGTGTCTCCGTCCCCCGGCATGATGTTGTAGGGGTTGTCAGGGATGTGGGATTCCACGATGCAGGTGATCTCCCCCCAGGAGGCGGGGATGTAGGGGGTGCCGATTCGCTGGGAGGTGTGGGTGATGGGGATGGGCTTCCGGTGGGGCGGGTCCTCGGGGACGTAAATGTCGTGGATGTCGGCCAACTCCGGGGGCTGGGCCGTGTTGACCTCCACGATGATTTTTTTGGCTTTCTTTACATAGGTGGGGGAGTTGCCGACGGAGGTGGTCAGGATGATGTTGCCCTGTTCGTCGATGGCCAGGGCTTCGATAATGGCCACATCCAGGTCCCCCAGCTGCCCGTAACGGACCATCTCGGGGGTGCGGCTCAGGTGCTGGTCGATGAATTCGATGGCGCCGCTGTTGATGTGCTTGCGAATGGACTTGATGGACTGGTAGGGGAGCCGCTTATGGATGGCTCCCTGGCTGCTCAGGACGCCGTCCAGCTCTTCCCCCACCGAGGCGCCGGTCCAGACGTTGATGCGGGCCTGCCGCCCCTCGGCCACCTGACGGGCCAGGGCTGTGGGGACCACCTTGGGGTAGCCGGCCCGGGCAAAGCCGCTGCAGCCCACATTCATGCCGTCCTCGATGAGGGCGGCGGCCTCCTCCGGGGAAACCACCAGTTTTCTTGCCCCCGGGTGCAGAATTCTCTCCAGACTCATCTCTTAAGACCACTCCTTTTTTTGTTTATCGTTGGGTTTTGGGTGTGGGGCTCGGGTGCAGGGCACAGGCGCCATCCTCCCCGGGTGGAAGATCAGCCCTCCTCCCCCGGGGATTTCCGGGTGATGTGGTATTTCTTCAGCTTGCGGACCACGGTGGATTGGTTGATCCCCAGCCGCTCCGCCATCTCGTAGGTTGAGGAGGACTCGTTGAAGACCTTCTGCAGCAGGGACCGCTCGTACTCCTCCAGGCTCTCCGTCAGGGAAAAGCGGGGGCTTAAGGCCCTCTCCGTCTCCCCCCGGCGGTAGGATTTCCTGATGGGGGCGGGCAGGTCTTCCGCCGCTATGGTGGTGTCGCCCACTACCACCAGCCTTTCCAGGAGGTTCTCCAGCTCCCGGATGTTGCCGGGCCAGGGATAGGACAGGAAGTAGTCCAGGACTTCCGGCTTGACCCGCTTGCGGGTGTTGTATTTCTGGTTGTATTTCTTTAAAATCTGCTCCGTCAGGGGGATGATGTCCTCCCGGCGCTCCCGCAGGGGCGGGATCTTGATGGGCAGCACGTTCAGGCGGAAGAACAGGTCCCGGCGGAATTTCCCCTTGGCCACGTGTTCCTCCAGGTTCTGGTTGGTGGCGGCGATAAAGCGGACATCCAGCTTGATGACCTTGATGCCCCCGATGCGGGTCATCTGCTTCTCCTGGATGACATGGAGGAGTTTCGTCTGGAGGTTCAAGGGGAGCTCGCCGATCTCGTCGAGGAAGACGGTGCCGCCGGAGGCCAGCTCGATCTTCCCCCTCTTCCCTTCCCGGCTGGCCCCGGTGAAGGCGCCGCTTTCGTAGCCGAAGAGCTCGCTCTCCAGCAGGTTTTCCGGGATAGCGCCGCAGTTGATGTGGACGAAGGGCCCCTCCTTGCGGGGGCTCAGCTGGTGGATCAGGCCGGCGATGACCCCCTTGCCCACCCCCGATTCCCCCAGGAGGAGGACGGTGGAGTCCACCTTGGCGATTTTTTCCGCCATGGCCACCAGTTTCTGCATGGACGGGCTGGAAACCACGATGGCTTCCTCCTGGAGGACCCGCTGCCGCAGCTCCATGAGCTCCTGGTAGTAGCGCTGCTTCTCCTGCTCCAGCTCCTCCAGTTTCTCCTTGAGTTCATTCAGCTTATCCACGTTCCGGGAATTGGTGATGACCCGGAAGATGCTGCCGTCCTCGTTGAAGACGGGGGTGGCCGTCACCAGGATCTGCTTGCCGCTCTTTTGCGTCTGCAGGATGGTCTGCTGTTTCAGGGTTTCCAGAACCAGCCGGGTGGCGGAGGGGTAGAACACCCTCTCCTTTTCCAGGTCGAAGACGCTGCGGCCCAGGATCTCCTCCACCCTGACGCCGCAGTTCTCCTCGAAGGCGGCGTTGGCCCGCAGGGTGACGCCCTTGCCGTCGGTAATGTAGATTTCGTCGTAGGAAAAATTGATGGTGGCGTCCAGTTCCCGGGCCAGCTCCCGGGAATCCCGGGCCGCCCCGGGCAGGGCCCGGGCCAGGTCCGTGGGGAGCAGCACCCCCGTCTTTTCCCCCTTTTCGTTCACCACCAGCAGGTAGTCGGTTATGGGTTTCAGGCGGTTCACGGGGGTAGCAGCGGGGACCTGCTTGTAGGGTTCGTCGCGGAGGAGCTGCCGGGCCCCGGGAGAGCCGTCATTTCTGTGGAGGGCCCGCAGGACATCCGCCAACCGCACCACGCCCATGATGGCCTCACCCTCGTAAACAGGCAGGACGGAGGCCTCTTCCTGCAGGAAGGCGCGCAGAATCCGGTCAAAGGGGTCCGAAAGGTTCAGGTAGGATTTCCGTTGGGGCACCAGATCCCGTACCAGCAAAGTCCGTCCCTCCCTTGAGAGTGAAGTGGGGGCATCCTGGGGATTCTAATTTCAGGTCCCTGTATTTATTCTCTATCGAAGGGGAAAACCCTCCTTCCCCCGGCTAAAGGGGGGCGGGAAAGGGCGGCCTGGAAAAGGGCGGCGACCTTTGGGGAGGTCAGGGATTTCCCGGGCAATGTGCTTCGAAGCGACATTTTTCTCTTCCCTGGCCCATGGTTTTTCCTGGGAGGCACGGGCGACAGCGGGCAGGCCCCTGTCAAAGTATACAAATTGGCGTAAATTGCGGGAAATAAGGACCAGGGAGCACATTTTCCTTTTTTGCGGCCCCGTCCTTTGATATAATAAAAAAGGAGACTTGTGAGGGCAGTAACTTGATAAAGGCGGGTGGTTATCGATATGGCGGAACTGGACCTCTTCTTCCGGCCCGAGAGCATCGCAGTCATCGGGGCTTCCCGGACCCCGGGGAAAATTGGCCATGCCATCGTTAAAAATATTATCGAGTCCGGTTTTGC
>PWVN01000017.1 GCA_003561835.1 Syntrophomonadaceae bacterium | reverse complement strand
CCCTTCAGGCCCAGGCCCCCACCCGGCGCTGCCGCCTGAGTCTCCTGCACAACGGCCGGGTGCTCATCAGCGCCCCCGGCCCCCGCCTGTCCTATCCCCTAAAGGAACCGGGCACCTACCGCCTGGAGGCGGCCCTGCAGCCCGCCGTGGGCCGGCCCCGCCCCTGGATCTATGCCAATCCCTTCTACGTGGGGTGAAGCGGCTTGATAATGGGTTCCATCACGGTGGCCCTGCTTCAAGGCTCCAAATTTCCGTCTATACAATCTTCTGGATGTATGTGATAATAGGAATTGACCCGACTGACCGGTCAGTCTTGTCTGTTCGTCCACTCAGTAACTCAAACCAATCAGCCCCGCACACAGGGGAAAGGGGAGAACCGTTTTGTCCAATAAGCGACAGCCCTGCCTTGCTTTACACTCCCTGGCACTCATCCTGCTCCTGGCGGCGGCCGGGTGCTCCCATAACCAGGACCCGGGCCCCCCGGAAGAACCCTACATAGCCGTGGAAGTGGCCCCCGTGGGCCGGGGCGAAATCAGCTTGGCGGCCCAGGTGGGCGGCACCGTCAAAGCCGGCGGGGAAGTGGCTGTCGTGGCCCGTCTCGGCGGGGAAGTCAGCAGTCTCAAGGTTTCCCTGGGGGACAGGGTGGAGAAGGGGGACTTGCTGGTTTCCCTGGATGCCCCGGATGTGACCCTCCAGGTCCGCCAGGCCCGGGATGCCGTAAAATCCCTGCGGGAAGCCCGGGATGAGCTCCAGGACATCATCGAAGAACTGGAAGAACGTTTCGAGGAAATAGGCAGCGACGGGGACGACGGAGACCCGGAGGAAGAAGAAGGGGACAATTCCCATGGCGACAATGACGACCCCGTCAACGGGGATGACGATGATAAAGGGGAAGAAGGGGAGCAGGGAGAAGATCCCCCGCCCGACGGCGGGGACGATGACGAAGAGGAGGAGGAAATCGAGGTTCCCCAGTGGCTGCAGGACCTCCTGGAGGACGGCGGCTTCACCATCGACCCTGCCCTGAGCCTGCGCCAGCAGCTGGGTACCCTGGAGGCCCAGCTCAGTCAGGCGGAACGGGGCCTGGAGATGGCGCGGCTGGGCCAGGCCAACCTGTCCGTCAGGGCCCCCGTTTCCGGTATGGTAACCTTTATCAACGTAGTCCAGGGCGCTACAGTGGGCCCCGGCTCCCCCCTCCTGATGATCTCCGGCGAGGGCGGCTACCTGGTGGAGGCCAATGTGCTGGAAAGCCTCATCACCCTGATTCACCCCGGGGACCCGGTCCAGGTGGAGCTCCCCATCGCCGGAGCGGCCTACAGGGGAAGCGTGATCGAGGTGGCCCCGGCCCCCATCCCCAACACCCGGATTTACCCTGTGAAGGTATCCTTTGACCCCGCGGAATCGGGCCGGGTGCTGCCGGGCATGTTTGCCCGGGTTTCCTTCGTCACGGAAGCCAGCGGGGAGACCCTGGTGATTCCCCGCAGCGCCGTTTTGCAGCGGGCAGCAGGGAATACCGTCTACATCATCGAGGGAGAGCGGGCCAGGGCCCGCCTGGTGACCCTGGGCCTGCAGGACGGGGAGCGGGTGCAGGTCCTCTCGGGCCTTAAGGCAGGGGAAAGCCTGGTGGTCCGGGGCCAGCACTACCTGGATGAAGGCTCCCGGGTCAAGGTGGTGGAGGAAGCCGGTCCGCCGGAAGGAGCGGAGAGCTGATGCGCCTATCCCTGCTGGCCGTCCAAAGGCCCATCGCCGTTTTGATGCTGGTGGGGGTGATCCTGCTTCTGGGCGGGGTTTCCTTCACCAGCCTGCCCCTGGACCTGCTGCCCGACATGCAGTTTCCCATCGCCGTCATCATCGCCGACTACCCGGGGGCGGCGCCCCTGGAGGTGGAAAACATGGTGACCCGCCCCCTGGAGGGGGCCCTGGGCCTGGTCCAGAACATCCGGAACCTCTCCTCCACCTCCAGCCCCGGCTCTTCCATGGTCCTCATGGAGTTCAACTGGGGTACCGACATGGATTTTGCCCTCCTGGAAGTCCGGGAGCGCCTGGATATGGTCCGGGGCTTCCTCCCCGAGGGGGTCTTAAGCCCCATGGTCATGAAGGTGGACCCCTCCATGCTGCCCGTGGTCCAGCTGCAGGTGTCCGGCCAGGAACCCCCCGAGGAGGTTTACCGCATCGCCGAGACCGTCATCAAACCCCGCCTGGAGCGCCAGGAGGGGGTGGCCATGGTCAGCCTGGGAGGGGGCGGCCGGGAGGAAGTGGCCATCACCGTGGACCCCTTTCTCCTGGGCCATTTTGGTGTCAGCATGGAGCAGCTGGCCCAGCTGGTGGCCTATGAGAATATAAACATGGCGGCCGGCACTCTGATGGAGGGGGACCAGAGCTACCAGGTGCGGGCCATCGGCGAATACCGGGACCTGGAGGACATCCGGAACCTGGTCCTGCCCACCCAGCAGGGCATCTTTTACCTGAGGGACCTGGCCGTGGTGGAGGAGCGGGTCCGGGACGGGGGGATCAACCGCTTCAACGGGGAGCGGTCCATTGCCCTCACCGTCAACAAGCAGTCCGATGCCAATACCGTCATGGTCTCCCGCCGCATCGACACGGCCCTGGAGGAACTGCAGGAAATTTTACCCCCCACCATCCAGGTGAACAAGATGCTGGACCAGGCCGACTACATCAACGAATCCATCCTGAACGTGGCGGAAATCGGCCTGGTGGGGGCCGTCCTGGCCGTGGCCGTCCTTTTGCTCTTCCTGCGGAACCTGCGCAGCACCTTCATCATCGCCCTGGCCATCCCCGTCTCCATCGTGGCCACCTTCGTCCTCATGTTCTTCAACGGCATGACCATGAACCTGGTCACTTTGGGGGGCGTGGCCCTGGGCCTGGGGATCATGGTGGACAATTCCATCGTGGTCCTGGAGAACATCCACCGCATGGGCCTTCAGGGCATCCCCCGGGAACAGGCGGCCCCGGAAGGGGCCGGCCAGGTGGCGGGGGCCATCACCGCTGCCACCCTGACCACCGTGGTGGTCTTCCTGCCCGTGGTCTTCGTGGAGGGCTTCGCTTCCCAGATCTTTTCTCCCCTGGCCGTCGTGGTCACCTTTGCCCTGCTGACCTCCCTCGTGGTCTCCCTAACCGTGGTCCCCATGCTCTCCTCCCGCCTGCTGGTGGTCAACGGGGAAGGGGGTACCCCCAAAGCTTCCCCCAAAGCCGCGGAGGGAGGCTCCGCCGCCCCCACAGCCCCCCCGGCCCCCTCCAAAAAACGGGACCTCTTCACCCGGGTCTACAGCAGGGTAGAAGTTTTCTACAGCCGGGTCCTCGCGTGGTCCCTGAACCGCCGGGGCCTGGTGGTGGGGATCCTTCTCATCACCTTCGCTTCCAGCCTGTTCCTGTACCCCACCGTGGGCCGGGAATTCCTGCCCTACATGGACGAGGGCTACCTGTCGGTACGGGTGGACCTGCCCGTGGGCAGCAGCCAGGAGGAGACGGCCCGGATCGCCGCCCGGGTGGAGGAATACCTCCTCCAGGTTCCCGAGGTGGCGGGGGTGTCCCTCTCGGTGGGAGGGGGAGGGAGGCTCATGGGCGGAGGCGGGGGGGCCAACCGGGCCAACCTGGAGGTGATGCTGCAGGATTTAAGCCGCCGCACCCGGTCTTCGGCGGAACTGGCGGAGGCCCTGCGGCGGGAACTTAAGGATATCGCCGGGGCGGAGATCTCCGTTAGGGATTCGGGGCAGGTGGGGGGGATGCTCATGGGCAGCGCCCCCTTGAGCCTGTCCATCCGGGGAGATGACCTGATGCAGCTGGAGCGCATCTCGGAAGAAGTGGCGGGTCTCGTCCGTTCCGTCCCCGGAACCCGGGAAATCGAGACCAGCTTCGATGAAAGGCGCCCGGAACTCCAGGTGAAGGTGGAGCGGGATGTGGCTGCCTCCTACGGCCTCAGCGGCATCCAGGCCGCCAACCTCCTGCGGACGGCCCTCACCGGCCAGCGGGTGGCCCGCTATCGCTCCGACGGCCGGGAAATGGACATTATCCTGACCCTCCCTGCCGGGGCCGCCTCTTCCCGGGCTGCCCTGGAGCAGCTGCCCCTCCTCTCCCCCCTGGGAGGTCTGGTGCCCCTGGGGGAGATTGCCCGGTTCACGGAAGACACGGGGCCCGTGAACATCCGGCGCTACAACCAGGTCCGCACCGCCTCCATCTCGGGGGAGGTCAGCGGCCGGGATATCGGCTCCGTCATGGAGGACATCCGGGAAATGCTGGCGGATTATCCCCTGCCGGAGGGTTACTATTTCAACTTTGAAGGGGAGCAGCGCCTCATGGAGGACGCCTTTGACAGCCTCTACCTGGCCCTGGGCCTGGCGGTGGTCCTGGTGTACATGATCATGGCCGCCCAGTTCGAATCCCTGCTTCACCCCTTGATCATCATGTTCACCATGCCCCAGACGGTTACAGGGGTGTTGATCAGCCTCTTTATCACGGGCCGTTCCCTGTCGGTGATTTCCCTCATCGGAATCATCATGCTGGCGGGGATCGTGGTCAACAACGGCATCGTCCTGGTGGACTATGTGAACCTCCTGCGCCGCCAGGGCCTGCCCTGCCGGGAGGCCCTCCTGGAGGCGGGGCCCGTGCGCCTGCGCCCCATCCTCATGACCACCCTTACCACCATTTTGGCCCTGTTCCCCCTGGCCCTGGGCCTGGGAAGCGGCGCCGAGATGCAGGCGCCCCTGGCTTCGGTGGTTATCGGCGGCCTCCTGTTCTCCACCCTTTTGACCCTGGTGGTGATCCCCGTGGTCTACAGCCTCAGCGAAGACGCCGGCCGCTGGGCAGCCAGGGTCACCGGTTTCAAGCTCCATCAGGACCCGGGGCCCGCTTGCGGCCCTCCGAAAAGCGTGTAAGGGGGAAGACCCATGAAACGTGTGAAAGACGAATTGACCATCGACGGGCAAAGCCCCCGGGCCGGGGAAGAAGAAGTTTCCTGCCCCGAGGCCTCCCACAAGGGCCGCCGCATCCTGGAGGCAGCTATGGAAATATTTTCCTCCAGACCCTTCCACCGGGTGAAGGTGGAGGACATCGCCGCCCAGGCCGGCGTGGGGAAGGGGACCGTTTACGAGTATTACCGGAGCAAGGAGGACCTCTTCCGGGCGGTCTTCGATGAAGGGGGGCGCCTGTACCTGAGGGAAATGGAGGCATCCCTGAACCGGGGAGGCCCGGCGGTGGAAAAATTCGCCTGCCTGGTCTCCACCCACATGGCCTTCATCTGCCAGAACCGCCAGCGGGCCATCCTGATGGCCGCCGAACAGCGCCTCCTAGCCCCCAGGGAGTTGCGCCAGGCCTTCCTGGAGAGGCGCAGCCGGCTCCTCTCCCTGGTGCGGGAAACCCTCGACCAGGGGGTCCGGGAGGGTTCCTTCCGCCCCGTGGACCTGGACTTCGCCTCTCTCTTCGTCATGGGGGGCATCATCTCCCTGTGGCCCCTGGCCCTCTCCGGAGAGGAGAACCTTCTGCACAACCGGGAGGAAGAAGTGGTGACCCTGATTCTCAAGGGCCTGGGAAGCTAGAAACAAAAACCGGTGGGACAGAGGGGACGGTCTTTTTGGCCAAGTTGGGACAAAAAGACCGTCCCCTCAAAACTAAACTGCCTCCCCCCGGGGCATACTACCCTGGGGTGATTTTATTTGCGTATACCTTTCTTTGCGGT
>PWVN01000070.1 GCA_003561835.1 Syntrophomonadaceae bacterium | reverse complement strand
CCCTCCTTTTGCTGCCGGAAGGATTCGTGCTCCAGGATCTCTATGGCCCGGGGTTTGGTGGGGTCCCTGCGAATAAACCCCTTTTTCTCCAGGGTGTTCAGGTGGGAATGGACGGTGGAGCTGGAGCTCAGGCCCACCTCGTTCCCGATCTCCCTGACGGAAGGAGGGTAGTTTTTATCCTGGACTTCTTTTTTGATAAAGTTCAAAATCTGTTTTTGCCTGGGAGTTAAATTATCCATTTTCCATAACCTCCCTGGTTTTTTTTCATTATACCACACCAATCCTGTTTATGCAAACACCAGTTCGCCGTTTATTTTTTTCTATAGGGCCAAAATAGGGAGGAGGGATGCAGACAAGGAAAAGCCTGGCCCTTCAAGGGCCAGGCTTTTCTGCGGCTTCCGGAGGGTGGCCGTTGCCGTTTTTTAAAATAAGCTTGTTGATGCCGTTCAGGTAGGCCTTCACGCTGGCCTCGACGATATCGGTACTGGTTCCCCGGCCGATGATGACCTTCCCCCCGGAGTTGATCTTCAGGGAGGCTTCCCCCAGGGCTTCCCGGCCCTCGGTGACGGCCCGGATGTTGAAGGAGTCAAGGCGCACGTTAATCCCCGTAATCTTGTCGATGGCGTTGAAGGCGGCCTCGATGGGGCCGGAGCCGCTGGCCACCTCCTGGAAGAGCTCCCCTTCCCGGTTCAGCTTGACCACCGCCGCCGGCACGCTCTTGGTGCCGCTCACCGTCTGCAGGTATTCCAACTTGAAGGTGGGGATGTAGTCCAGGGCGATCTGGTCGGCGATCAAGGCTTCCAGGTCCTCATGGTAGACCTCTTTCTTCCTGTCCGCCAGGTCCAGAAAGCGGCTGTAAAATTCCTCGAATTTATCCCCCGGCAGCACGTAGCCCATCTCCGCCAGCTGGTACTGGAGGGCATGGCGGCCGGAACGGGCCGTCAGCATCATCCGGGCGGCCTGGCCCCCGATGAGGTCCGCATTGATGATCTCGTAAGTCTCCTTGTTCTTGATGACCCCGTCCTGATGGATACCGGAGGAATGGGCGAAGGCGTTGGTGCCGATGACGGCCTTGTTCACCGGGATGGGGATCCCCGTCAGGCCGCTGACCAGGCGGCTGGTCTTGTAGATTTCTTTCAGGTTCAGGCCCGTTTCAAAGCGGGAAAAATAGTCCTGCCTGACCCGCATGGCCACCACGATCTCCTCCAGGGAGGCATTCCCCGCCCGCTCGCCGATGCCGTTGATGTTGCACTCCACCTGCCGGGCGCCCATTTCCACCGCCTTCAAGCTGTTGATGACGGCCATGCCCAGGTCATCGTGGCAGTGGACGCTCAGGACGGCCTTGTGGATGTTGGGCACCTTCTCATAGATATCCCGGATTAGGGCCGCGAATTCGTCAGGCACGGCATAACCCACGGTATCGGGGATGTTGACGGTGGTTGCCCCGGCCTTGATGACGGCCTCCACCACCTCGTAAATGTATTCCTTCCGGGACCGGGTGGCATCCTCCAGGGAGTACTGGACATCGGAGGTATACTTCTTTGCGTGACGGACGGCTTCCACCGCCTGTTCCAGCAGCTCCTCGGGGCTCTTGCGCAGTTTGTACTGCATATGGATGTCGGAGGAGGCCAGGAAGACATGAATCCGGGGATTTTCCGCCTCCTTCACCGATTCCCAGGCCGTGTCGATATCCTCTTTGACGATACGGGAGAGGGCGGTGATGACGGGCCCTTTCACTTCCCGGGCGATGGCCTGGACGGCCTTGAATTCCCCCGGGGAGGAGATGGGGAAGCCAGCCTCGATGATGTCCACCTTGAGGCGGGCCAGCTGCCGGGCGATCTCCATCTTTTCCCGGGCATTGAGCTTGGCCCCCGGGGTCTGCTCCCCGTCCCGCAAGGTGCTGTCAAAGATCAAAATTCTCTCTTTCATGGATTTGTCTCCTTTCTGTGTAAAAAAATAAACTTTCGCTCAGAGGCGAAAGTCTTTTCCGCGGTACCACTCTAATTAACAGCCGAAACTGTTCTCTTAAAGCCGTGCTAACGGTACCGGACCGGCCAGGCCTACTGGGTAAGCCGTTCAACCTGGCGACTCGAGGGGGAGCTTCGACGGAAACGCCGCTGCTGTTTTTCACCACCCAACAGCTCTCTGGGAAACTGCGCGTCCCCTACTTTCCCTGTCATGGTCTTTCTTGATGTATTTAAATCCTATAATACTGAAAAATACGGCTCCTGTCAAACCTTTTTTTTGCATTTTCAAGATTTTTGGGGAGGGAAGCGGCCCCCTTTAACCTTCTGTCCCCTTGTACGGCGGCAGGATTTGGTTTAATATATAGAAAGTGATATTTTTTTGGGAGGTACCCCATGATCCGAACCCTTCTCTTCGACCTGGACGGAACCCTTCTGCACGTGGATATGGACTTTTTTTTACAGCACTACTTCAAGGCCTTAACGGCCGCCCTGGCCCCCTACATGCCCCCGGAGCTTTTTATGAAAAAGTTGTGGGATTCCACGGAAGCCATGATCCAAAATACCGACCCTGAAAAAACCAACAAAAATGTCTTCATGGAGAACTTCTTCGACACCCAGGAGTACAGGACGGAGGAATTGTTCCCCGTCTTCGACCGTTTTTACCGGGAGGAATACGGGCACCTGCAAAAATACACAAAGAAAAAACCCGAAGCCCTGCCCCTGCTAAGAAGGGCCCGGGAGCTGAACTTTGAGCTGGTCATTGCCACCAACCCCGTGTTCCCCGAGGCAGCCGTACGCCACCGGCTGGCCTGGGCAGGCATCGATTCCCTGGAATACCTTCTGGTGACCACCTACGAAAACATGCACTACTGCAAGCCCAACCTCCACTATTACCGGGAAATCCTCGCAAAGATAGGGAGGGGGCCAAAAGAGTGCCTCATGGTGGGGAATGACGTCCACGACGACATGGTGGCCGGCAGGCTGGGGATAGGCACCTTCCTGGTCGACGACTTTCTGGTCAACCACCGCAGCAAGGAACCCCGGGCGGACTGGCAGGGCAGCCTGGCGGAAGTTGGGGCACAGCTGGAGAAGATCAGGGAAGAGGAGGGCTAACATGAGGACAAGACCCCTGCACGAAATGACGGTGGAATTGACGGAGGTGGCCATGGGCCGAAAACCGGCAGACACCGTCCTGAAGGGGGGCAAGCTGGTCAATGTGAATACGGCGGAAATCCTTCCGGGAACCGATGTGGCCGTCTACGGCGGGCGCATCGCCCTGGTGGGGGATGCTTCCCCCTGTGTGGGCAAGGAAACGGAGGTCATGGATGCTTCCGGTTTCTACCTGGCGCCGGGCTTCCTGGACGCCCACGTCCATGTGGAGTCCTCCATCGTAACCTTGAGCCAGTTCGCCGGGGCCGTACTGCCCTGGGGGACCACGGGGATCTTCATGGACCCCCACGAGATTGCCAACGTCCTGGGGCTGGAGGGGGTCAGGCTCATGGTAAAGGAGGGGGAGACCCTCCCCCTGCGGGTTTTCACCACGGTACCATCCTGCGTCCCGGCGGCCTTCGGCTTCGAGGATACGGGCTCAGACCTCACCCGGGAGGATATCGAGGAGGCCCTTGGCTGGCCGGGTGTCCCCGGCCTCGGGGAGATGATGAATTACCCCGGGGTCATCTACGGAGACCCGGGAGTCCACGGCAAGATCCAGGCCACCCTGCAGAGGGGAAAGGTGGTGACAGGCCACTTCGCCTAACCAGAGGTGGGGAAGGAGCTCAAGGCCTATGCCGCGTCGGGATGCAGCTCCTGCCACGAATCCACCCGCAAGGAAGAGGCCCTGGCCAAGATGAGGGCCGGGATGTATGCCATGGTCCGGGAGGGCTCCGCCTGGCAGGATGTGAAGGAGGGGATCCGGAGCGTTACGGAGACGGGCATTGACTCGCGCTTCTGCCTGCTGGTCAGCGACGATACCCACCCAGAGGCCCTGCTGACCCGGGGCCATCTGAACCACGTGGTGAAACGGGCCATCCAGGAAGGGGTGGACCCGGTGAAAGCCCTCCAGATGGTCACCATTAACGTGGCCCAGTACTTCAGGCAAACCGAAGACCTGGGGAGCATCTCCCCGGGGAAATATGCCGACATCCTTCTCTTGCAGAATCTGGAAAAAGTTGAGGTGGAGGGGGTCCTGGTCAACGGCCGACTGGCAGCCGGGGGGGGGCAGCTGAAGGTTTCCATTCCCCCGTACCCCTACCCGGACCGGGTTACCCGAAGCGTTCACCTCCGGGAGGAGCTCTACCCTGAAGATTTTCAGATCATCGCACCAAAAAAAGCACCAAAAGAGGCTCTTGTGAGGGCCATCGTGGTCCAGGAAGCCCAGGCTGTGACCGAGGCAGCCGGGGTGACCCTGCCGGTGCGCCGGGGACTGCTGATGGTGTCGGAGGGGGAGGACACGGTGAAGCTGGCCTGTGTGGAGCGTCACAAGGGTACCGGCACCATGGCCCTGGGGGTGGTCAAGGGCTTCGGCATCCAAAAAGGGGCCGTCGCCTCCACCATCGCCCACGACAGCCACAACCTCCTGATCCTGGGAACCAGCGACGGGGACATGGCCCTGGCCGGGAATACCCTGGCCAGGGAGGGCGGCGGTATGGTGGTGGTCCTGGATGGGCAGATTTTGGCCCTGCTCAAGCTGCCCATCGCCGGCCTTATGTCGGATCAGCCAGTGAAGGAAGTGAGCGAAAAGGTCCGGGAAGTGGCCGAAGGCTGGAAGGTACTGGGATGCCGGATGGAGTCGCCCTTCATGACCCTGTCGCTGCTGAGCCTGCCAGTGATCCCCAAACTCCGCCTGACAAACCGGGGCCTGGTGGACGCGGAAAACTTCAAATTTGTCGACCTCTTTGTCTAGTGAGAACCGTTACGCCTACCTGGAGCCCCTGGCCACGGTCCCCCGGCACCGGGGAAAGGGCCTTGCTGCCGCTGCCCTGACGGAAGGGATGAAAAAGACCAAGGCCCTGGGGGCAAACTATTGCTTCGGAGGTTCGAACAAAGACATATTAACATGCCTGCCGGTTTTAACCCGGCAGGCTGAGGCAGCATGTATAACAGGGAGGAGGAGGAGGAAAAAGGGCGACAACTGCAGCAGGTTTTTACTTTCCGCAACGTCCTATAATGTATATTATGTTAACTTATGCATGGGCTATGGCTTTAGAGGCACCTTTCCTTGTTCATTATACTACCTTTTGTTCCACGAGTCTACCACGTTCCCTTTTTCGAAAAGCATTCTGTCTTTATGAGCTGTCTTTATAACCTGGTTTTCGAAAACTACCTCGGCCAAACCTTCATATGCTAAACCTTCATTTTGTTGTTGGATTATCCTGCTATTCGTATATTATTTCACTATAAAGAACGGTAAAACTAGTCATATCACATCTTACACTTTGTAGTCTGTTTATACCCATATGCAGTTGAACTATTCACTTTTACCGTTCTTTTCATTGCCACTTGCTTGCTTGCCAGGACTGAAAAACCACAAATAGATTGATAAAAAAACCAAGTGCCTTATTCAAGCTTCTATAAATCTCATATCTTAAAGTCTGGATATTATGTAAACTAGTATTTCTATTCCCATTTTTCCAATGCTATTGTCTTATCACCTCAAGTACTACACTTGAGCATATCTTTCCCTCGTAGGTTCCTCTTAACCAAGCCCCCCTCCTCTCTCCTCCCCCTCTATCAGGTAATATTTGCCAATCGGTT
>PWVN01000127.1 GCA_003561835.1 Syntrophomonadaceae bacterium | reverse complement strand
GCTCCCGGATTCCTTTTGGTTTTTTTATCCCGGCAGGCCGCATACACATATAGAGCCGGATCCAACGGACAGGTGGTGTCAAAAAGCAATGGCCTCCCGCCTCCTCCTCAAAGGTACCTTCATCCTGACCCTGGCAGCGGTTTTCTGCCGTGTCCTGGGGCTGGGAAACCGGATGCTCCTCTCCCGCCTCATCGGTGCCGAGGGGCTGGGCCTCTTTCAGATGATCCTCCCCTTCTACACCCTGGCGGCCGTCCTGGTTACCCTGGGTCTGCCCGGGGCCGTGGTGAAGAGCGTCAGCGACCGCTATGCCCGGGAGGATTTTTACGGGATGGAGAAGGTCAGGTCCCTGGCCCTGCGCTTCATCCGCCCGGCGGCCCTGCTGGGGGGGCTCTTCCTCCTCCTGGCAACCTTTTCCCCCCTGGCCCCCCTGTTCCCCGACCAGCGGATCGTCATGCCCCTGCGCCTCCTGTCCCCAGCCCTGGTCTGCGTGGCGGTGGCTTCCATCTACAAGGGGTTTTTCCAGGGGCAGCAGAACATGGTGCCCACGGCCATGGCCCAGGCGGCGGAGCAGGTTTTTCGGGTGTCCCTGGGCCTTTTGGGGGTGCTCCTGCTGCTCCCCTACGGGCTGGAATACGCGGTGCTGGGCATCGTCTTCGGCGTCACCTTCGGGGAGCTGGCGGGGCTTATCCTGGTCCTTTATTTCTACCGCATCTACCGCCGGGGCCGCGGCAGCCCTGCCCCCCGCAGCCGCCCCCGCTATCCCTTTCAGGTGAGGCGGGAGCTCACGGCCCTGGCCCTGCCCCTGCTGGTGATCCGCCTCAGCGCCTCCCTCACCTTTACCATCGAGTCCTTCCTGATCCCTACCCGCCTGCAGGCTGCCGGGTACGGCCCCGCGGAGGCCACCGCCCTTCTGGGGGAGCTGGCCGGCATGGCCCTGCCCCTCCTCTTCCTGCCCACGGTTTTCATCATCCCCCTGAGCACCAACCTGGTCCCCTCCATCGCCGCTTCCGCCTCCCTGGGGAACAGGAGAAGGCTCAAGAGGCTCTTAAGCTTCGCCCTGGGCAGCGCCTTCCTCATCGGCCTGTCCGGCGGGGCCCTCATCAACCTTTTCAGTGAGCCTTTAACCCTGATTCTCTACGGCACCGCCAGCGCTGCGCCCCTGCTGGTCCAGATGTCCCTGGCGGCCCCCTTCGCCTACCTGCAGTTCGTCACCACATCCATCCTGCACGGCCTGGGCCGCCCGGGGATTGCCCTGGCCAACGACCTGCTGGGGACCTTTACCTGCCTCTTCCTCATCTACACCCTGACGGCCCATCCCGACCTGGGCATCCGGGGGGCCGTCCTGGGCTTCAACGCCGGCTTCATCGTGTCGGCCCTGGCCGGCCTCCTGTGGACGGTCCGGATCTACAAAAAGGCGTCCTGAGCCGTACCCACGGCTGCAGACGCCTTTCTTTAAATCAAGAACCTTAATTATTCTTCTTGTTCTCCCTGCCGGTCTGGCCCGGGGGGGCCGGGGTTTCGGGCCTGCCCCTCTCCCCTGCCTTTCCGGGGATGAAGTCCTCTTCGCTGAATGTAAAGTCAGGGTTGAAGGTCCGGATGAAGTCCCGGATGGTCCCCGGCGGGCCGGGTAGGTCCGGGGCCTTGCCCCCCTCTGCCTGCAGCTGTTCTCCCAGGAGTTGGGCGTTCAGCGATATTTCCCTACCCAGGGCTTCCCGCCCCTTTTCCGCACTGCAGCGGGCCACCCAGAGGTAGGCATCCACCTGCAGGTCCCAGAGGGCCTGGGAGATCCAGGCCTGGAGGTCCTGCTCTTCCAGGCGGAAGCCCGGGGAGCCGGCCAGGGACAAGAAAACCATATTCTTCTCCTCCGTCGACAGGTGCCCCCTGCTAAGGGATTCTTCCAGGATTGCCTCCAGGGCCTCCCGGGCCTTAAACCCCCGGAGGTCCAGGGACTCGAGGAGGCCCGTGCCCTGGAAGTTGTGGCCCTGGGCCCGGACTACCCTGGCCCGGGAATTCAGGACCAGGGTCAGGGACGGGTTGATATCCAGGGCCAGGTAGGCCCTGGGCTGATTGTGCCAGAGAAGGGTTGACAGGAGCAGGAGGATGAGCCCCGCTACCAGGCCGAAGGCCCGGGCATGGCGGAAGGGGGAAGGGCGGGAGAACTCTCCTTCGCTGCCCGATTCGTAGAGGCGCCCCCTGGCGGGCAGGCGCAGGTATTCCCCTTCCCGGGTCAGAAGGATTACGTGGCGTTCGTCGCTTTCAAGCACCAAACCTTTAACCTTCCCCATCTGCTTCCTTCCCTCCCTGTATATATTCGGCCAGGCTGGCCAGTTCTTCCCGGGTGAGCACGATGATCAAGGACAGGAGATATTTCCGCCAGTACTCCAAAAATTTCCGGGAGGCCCGGGTCATAAGTTCCATCTCCTGAAGGGGCAGCCTTTTCTGCCGGTAGACCTTCTTAACCAGCCCTTCATCCCCTGCCACCTCCAGAGCGATTCTCTTCAGGCGATTGCGGGTGTCCGTGTGTCGGGGGGAAAAGCGCACCAGGTCTTCCAGGGACAGGTTGAAGTCGGCCAGGGTCTCGCTGAAATACTGGATGTCGTAGAACCTCTCCAGCCGCTCCGTCTCCTCCAGGTACCGCTGCCAGGCTCCCGCTGCCGCCTCCGGGTTCAGGTCCCCTTCCTCCATCCCCAGCCGGGTTTTCCCCGGCCGGGACTGCTGCCGGAAGTAGTCCACCAGGCGGTTCCGCATCAAAAGCCGGGAGTAGCCGGCAAAATTCTTCCCTGAATCCGGGTCGTAGCTATCTATGGCCTCGTTGAAGGCCAGGAGGGCGATGCTGAGTTCGTCATCGTTGGACCAATCCAGGTTCCTTTTGCAGATGTATGAGGCGTAGCGGCGGATGAATTCTTTCTTTGAGGCGATAAAGGCTTCCCGCTCCGCACCGTCTGCATCCCGGATTTTTGCTGAAAGGTCCACATCCCCGACCTCCTGTACTATAATACGTCAACTGCCGGCGCTTTTCAGGGGGTATTCGTTAAAAAAATTCTTTTTGAGAAAAATAAGGGGTGCCGCTCCAAGTACCGTAACAGGGGTATTCTGGCAAAATGTGAAAATTCCTGCAAACCGGGGGAAGGATTTCAAAAGGCGTTGGTGATGAGCTCGATGGAGGAAAGGCGGCCCCGGTTCCGGTCCACCAGGAGGGCGGCCACATCAAAACGGCAGGGCCACCCCTCGAGGCCCTTCTCCTCCATGTAATAGGCTGCCAGCCGGGCCAGCTTTCGCTGCTTGGCCGGGGTGACCCCCTCCTGGGGATGGCCAAAGGAGAGGTTCCTGCGGCTTTTCACCTCGATGAAGACCAGGGTTTGGCCGTCCAGGGCCACGATATCCAGCTCCCCCAGGGGGCAGCGGTAGTTCACATCCCGGATATCGTATCCCTGCTCCTGCAGGTACTCCACCGCCCAGGCCTCCCCCATCCGCCCCAAGTCCCGGTTCCTCACGGCAGCACCTCTTCCCTTGGGGAGAGGTCGAAGGATTTCCGGTGGGCGGGGCAGGGGCCGTACCGCTGGAGGGCCTCCCGGTGTTCCCGGGTAGGGTAGCCCTTGTTCTGGCCGAACCCGTAGCCGGGGTAGAGGCGGTCCAGTTCCGCCATCATGCCGTCCCGGGTGACCTTGGCAACGATGGAGGCGGCAGCGATGCTCATGCTCAAACTATCCCCCCGGATCAGGGGGAGCTGGGGGCAGGGGGACCCGGGGACCCGGTAGGCGTCGGTGAGGAGGAAGTCGGGCGGGGCCCCCAGGTCCCGGACGGCCAGGGCGAAGGCCTTCAAGCCCGCCCGGTAGATGTTTAAGGCATCGATCTCGGGGGGCTCCACCACCCCGATGCCCACCGACAGGGCTGAGGCCGCAATTTTCGGGTAGAGCTCCTCCCGCTTCTTTTCAGAGAGCTTCTTGGAATCGTCGATCCCGGGGATGCAAAGGCCCGCCGGCAAGATGACGGCGGCGGCCACCAGGGGGCCTGCCAGGGGCCCGCGGCCCGCCTCGTCCACCCCCGCCACCCGGGCATAGCCCTGCCGCCGGTACTTCTCTTCGTAGAGGAGCAGCCTGTCCAGGCGCTCCTCCTCCGCCCGCAGCTTTTGCCGCCTCTGCTCCCTCTGCTTCAGGAGGGCTTGGACGCCGCGGCGGGGGTCCCGGGTCAGGGCATGGAAAAGCTCCCGGGTCAGTTCCGGGTGCTTCTTGAGGTAATCCTCGATTTCCCTGACGGTAAGCCTGCTTGGATCCACCGGTTTCTCCTTCCTATGTAAGGGGCGGCACGTCCAGGGTGAAGTTCCCCAGTTTCCCCTGGCGAAAATCCACCAGCAGGATTTCCGCCGCCCTCTCGGGCTCTGCCTCGCCTCCCCTTTTCAGGGCCCCGCGGCTCTCCCCGATGCCGAGGAGGAGTTCTTCCGCCTGGACCCCTTCCACCCCTTCCAGGCCGTAGCGTTCTTTCAGACTCCCGGGGGCCTGCTCCCGCAGGTATTCCAGGAGCTTTAAGGCCAGGGCGTAATCGTCCAGCAGCTCATATTTGATGGCCCCGGTGACGGCCAGTTTGAAGGCCACCTCGGGGCTGTCG
The DNA here is from genome assembly GCA_003561835.1 of Syntrophomonadaceae bacterium. Taxonomy (GTDB): domain Bacteria; phylum Bacillota; class Dethiobacteria; order PWVN01; family PWVN01; genus PWVN01. The sequence continues at coordinate 1,147 of PWVN01000127.1, read as the reverse complement.
AACTTGGGCCACAAAAGGCCAATGGTATCCAGGAGCTCGATATCCCGGGCCAACCGGACCCACTGCTCCCCCCGGGTGATGCCGGGGCGGTCCCCCGTCCGGACGACCCGCTGGCCCGAGAGGCGGTTGATAAAGGTGGACTTCCCCACGTTGGGGATGCCCACCACCATGATCCGCAGGGGCCGGGTCCCCTGAAAGCGCCCCCGCCGCTGCCCCTTCCGGGAGCGGATGAAGGAGGTGACCTTCTTGACCCCCTGCCCCTGAAGGGTGCTGAGGCTTAAGGCATCCACCCCCCGCTTCCGGAAGTGCTTCAGCCACAGTGTCGTCAGTTCCCTGTCGGCCAGGTCCTCCTTGTTGAGGACCACCAGCCGGGGCTTGTCCCCCACCAGGGCGTCGATTTCCGGGTTCTGGCTGCTCTCGGGGATGCGGGCGTCCCGGATTTCCACCACCAGGTCGATGAGGCGCAGCATCTTTTTCAGGTACAGGCGGGCCTTCGCCATCTGTCCCGGGTACCATTGGAGCGTCATAGACCCATCCTCTCTCAGGGGTTGACCAGCCGGACGGAATCCACGGGCCAGAAGACCAGGAGGGCTTTCCCCTTGATCCTCTCGCTGCTGATAAAGCCCACGGAAGAGTCGCGACTGTCCATGCTGTTGTTTCGGTTGTCCCCCATGACGAAATAGTGGCCCCCGGGGACCGTCACGGGCCCGTACTGGCCGTTGGTGGCTTCCCGGATATACCCTTCCGGGAGGGATTGGCCGTTCACGTGGACGAAACCATCCTCGATGTAGATTTCATCCCCGGGGACACCGATAACCCGCTTGATAAAATCCCGCTCGCGGGAATAGGAGAAGATCAGGACATCACCGGGTTGGGGTTCCTGGAAATGGTACACGAACTTGTTCACGATGAGCCGCTCCTGGTCCTGGAGGGTGGGCAGCATGGAGCTGCCGTCCACCAGGAAGACCTCCAGGACAAACAAGCGGATGAGCACGGCCAGTACAACGGCAATTAAAATAGACTTGACCCATTCCCACAGCTCTCCATCCATTGGCTTCCCCACTTTTTGCGGATTTGAAAAAGGACCGGGCACCAGTCCTCTTTATGTGCGGCGTTTTTCTTTGATTCTGGCTGCTTTGCCCGTCAG
>PWVN01000149.1 GCA_003561835.1 Syntrophomonadaceae bacterium | reverse complement strand
GGTAAATCATTTCGTGTGGAACGGGAAAATTCTTCATTTAACCTGGTCATACCGAAACGCCTGTTGTAAAGGCCGGTAAGAGGGTCTCTTGCCGCAAGGGTGTTTATCTGGTCATACATTATGGCGTTTCTTAAAGCCAGCGCCAATCCACGACTAAGTAATTCAAAGCTTTCTTCATAATCCTTGTTAAAATCATTAACACTGACCAAAATAACGACTCCCATAGGCAAATCCTTGTAGAGGATAGGTTCTACAATGACATCGCGGGGAAAAAAATCAGTCAACACCCCCTCAACTTTGATATCATCTGGCAAATGGACATGTTGCCGTTTGCTTGTATTCAGGGCACGCCATACAATGTCGCTCTCAGCAATCTGTTCAGGTGCCCTTATCGATTCGTATGAAAGCAAAACTAATTTACCGCTTTTCTCTACAAAGATAGCTCCTCCATTTGCAGACATATGGATAATCAAGTGACGGAGTGCTTGTCTGGTTAATGCTTCAAGATCAAGGGTTGAGGCAAGAATCTTATTAAATGATTTTACAGCATTTTCAACCCGCAGAGATTTAGAAAGCGATTTAACCAGGTTATTATATGCATCGGAAGCTTCACCGATTTCATCTTCCGAGTCGTCATCTATTAAATAATTTGCAACGTTATCATGACTAGCTCCATATTTGCTTGAGGCTAATTCAGCCTCAATGATTCTCATCCTTTGTGCTATGAGAATTAGCTTTTTCCCAACAATTGATCTGGCTAGGAGAATGTTGATAGCTCCGACAGTTATTCCAGCTAATATGCAATAAATAAAAAAGGAAGGTTTGAGAACCATATCACCCGGTATCCCCATGGCACTAACAAAAAAAGGAAATACTATGCCCATTATTACACCGAAACTGATCATAAGAATGGCGAGGTCATTAAAAACCTTTTTTGTTATTCGCATCATTACCTCCAGCAGAACTTTTCTTTTCTTCAATCCATGCCATAGGATTCACTCCTTCGCTTTTTAGAAATAAGCGTGGTTGATTTCCCTGTGATTGGACAAGCCCTGGAGTGGAGGGGCCTGGAAACTTTGGGCTTACTCCTTTATTGGCACACGAACCACCAGCTCTTTAAAAATCCACCAACCCCGCATGAAGATCTTGATAGGGCTCTGAGCCATTTCTTCGTCCAGGTAGAGCTTTAAACCCTCGTAATCCGCCTCCTGGAACTTTTCCGGACTGCTTTTGGGTTTTCCTGCATACACGGCAGGAACTCGGGAGTGGGTTTTTCAACACCCCCCGCTGTCCGTCATGTACAGGGTGGCAGAGCCTGACTGCTTTAACATGTAATCTTTCGCTTCTTCTGAAATGTTGATATCCATTACCTGCATTCCCCTCCTTGTAGATTATTTCCTGTAGTATCTTTCCTTGATCTTGACGGGGTCCACCTTCAGCCTGAAGGCAATCAAGGCATAGATTATGAGGTAAAGGGTTCTCCAGGGATTTTCCCTGTCGAATTTGCGGCTGCTGCTCATGATCGGGCCCGGCAAGAGAACCGTTCTGCCCCAATCCTTGAGGCGCCGGGAGAACTCCACATCGGTCATGATGGGGAGATCGGCGAAACCGCCCATCTCTTGAAAAACAGCGGAGCGGACAAAAATACCCCGGTCACCAAAATAGGTGCCTGTCAGGCGGCAGTACAGATTGCCGCCCCAGGATAAAAGGCGGTAAAAAGGGCGGTGGCCGGCAACCTCCATGGTGAAGGCACCTCCCGCCACCCTGTCCGGCAGGGCCTCGAGGCGGGCAACCGAGCCGGAGGGCAGCAGGGAATCTGCATGCAAAAACAAAAGGATGTTGCCTGCGGCCAAAGCGGCTCCGGCGTTCAACTGCCCGGCCAGATTTGGCATTTCCCGGGCAACAACCAGGGCGCTATAGCGTCGGGCGATCTCCAGGGTCCTGTCGGTGCTCCCTCCGTCGGATATGATAACCTGGTATTCGCCTTTCTGGCTAAACACCCGATCCAGGCAGAAAGCCAAAAGCATCTCTTCGTTACATGTGGGGACAATGATGGAGATCATCTTCTAAAAGTATTGAGCAGGAACCTGGCCCAGGGTTTTTCCGCCCACCCGGCAAACCAATCATCGGTAGCCCGCTGCAGGGCCAGCCCCAGGGTGGGGTAAACATGGGCGGTAAGGCCGATGTCGTGGACCCGCAGCCCTTTACGGCGGGCCAGAACGAATTCGTTGATCAGTTCCCCGGCCCTGGGGCCCAGGATGTGGACCCCCAGCAGCTTTCCGTAAGGAGATGCAATAATCTTCACTCTGCCTTTTGTTGTTTTATCGGCAATGGCCCGGTCATCACCGCTGAAGGGCTGATAGTATACCCGGTACGTCAGGTTTTTCTCCCTGCACTCCTCTTCTGTAAGGCCCAGGTGGGCCAGTTCCGGGTCGGTAAAGGTCGCCCAGGGTGCGCCCTGGTAGTTGGGGCGGCTGTTTAAGGGAAAGAGGGCGTTGCGCACCGCTATTTTGGCCTCTATCTCCGCCGTATGGGAGAAGCGTAACCCGCCGGTGCAGTCACCGGCTGCCCAGATGTTCGGGGCCGTGGTGCGCAGGTAGCGGTCCACTTTAATCTGATCCCGGCTATAGGCTACCCCGGCTGCTTCCAGATTCAAACCCGCCGTATTCGCCCGGCGCCCCAGGGATATCAGCAGGTGCTCTCCGAAGAAGGTGTCGCTGCCGTTATTCAGTTCCCAGCCCTCCTGAGTCCTTTTGACTTCTTTCGCCCGGAAATTAAGGCGGACATCCAGGCCTTCCTCCAGGAGAAGCCCCGTCAGTTCCCGGGCCAATTCCGCGTCATCCCGGGGCAGCAGCCGGTCCCGGGAATGAACCAGGGTTACCTTGGAGCCCAGACGGTGGAAGGCCTGGGCCATTTCCGTCCCGATAGGGCCGCCGCCGATGACCAGGAGAGAAGACGGGGGTTTTTTCAGCTGCCATAGCTCCCTGTTGGTCAGATGATCATCCGTCAGGCCCGGAAGCTCCGGGCGAAGGGCGCTTGAACCCGTGCAGAGGAGAAATTTCCCGGCCTTTAAGGGGCCCTGTTCCGTCTCCAGGGTACGGTTGTCCGTGAATTTTGAGGGGCCAAAGTAGAGGTCCACCTGATACTTCTTGAGCAAATCCTTTGCCTTGGAGGCCCGGCTGGCTTCTTCCACCGTCCGCCGGACCTGTTCCATGACGTTATCTGGCTCCACGCCGCTGCGAAAGGCCAGGGAAGCCGCAGAGATCAGGGCCTTGGATGGGACACACCCTGTCCAGGAACATTCTCCCCCCAACCGGTTTTCAATCTCCACCAGGGCTGTCCTGGCCCCGAAGGCGCCGGCAGCCACCGAGGCCACCAGGCCGGCAGCGCCTCCGCCGATGATGATCAGGTCATATTCTTTCATACTCAACGGCTCCTTTTGTTTTTTTCAATATTATCATATAATAATAATAATTGATACAAAAACTGGACAAAAGTAAGGAGAGTCACTATGGAACGGGCTTATGATGAAAATGTCTTTGAATCCCTGGCCGGGCCGCTTCGGGCTTGTGAAGTGAGGGGAATCCAGGTTAACCTGGGCAGGCGCTGTAATATGGCCTGCCACCACTGCCACCTGGAAGCTTCCCCTGATCGAAGGGAAGAAATGGGATGGGGGACGATGCTGGAGATCCTGCGGGTGGTGGACAGGAACAAAGTAGCATCAGTTGAGCTGACGGGTGGGGCTCCGGAGCTGAATCCCCGGCTACAACCCTTTATCATCGAGTTGAGGCGGCTTGATGCCCGGGTAAAGGTGCGCACAAACCTGTCGGCTCTTCTGGAACCGGGCCTTGAGGGGCTGGCTGTTTTTTTCAGGGAAAGAGAAGTCCAGCTTGTCGCGTCTCTCCCGTGCTACCTGGAAAAGAATGTGGAGTCTCAGCGGGGGGAGGGGGCTTTTGCCAAAAGCATTGCCTCCCTGCAGATGTTAAACGGCCTGGGCTACGGTACAGGGCAGGGGCCGGACCTGGAAATAGTTTTTAACCCCGGCGGCCCTTTCTTGCCCGGGAGCCAGGGGGAACTGGAAGCGCTTTACCGCCGGGAGTTGAAAAAGCAGTACGGGGTTACCTTTACGAGGCTGCTCACCATAACGAATATGCCCATCGGCAGGTTCCGTTCCACCCTGCAGCGGCACAAACAGGCAAAGGAATACCTCCGCCTCCTCTACAGTTCCTTTAACAGGGGGGTTCTGGACAAATTGATGTGCCGCAGGAACGTTTCTGTGGATTGGGACGGGAACCTGTATGACTGCGATTTCAACCTTGCCCTGGGGATCCCCCTGGCAGGCCCGCCCTTTAAAATCGGTGAGTTTGCCCGGAAACCCCTGGAAAAACGGCCCATCGTGACGGGAGAGCACTGCCTAGGCTGCACGGCGGGGGCAGGGTCCTCCTGCCAGGGGAGTCTGGAGGTGGGTCGTAAGTGAGGCTGCTGATCTTTACCCGCTACCCCGAAGCCGGCCGGGTGAAGACCCGCCTGATACCGGCCCTGGGAGCTGACGGCGCCAAGAGGCTGCACCGCCGGATGACGGAGGACACATTAGTGAAATTAAAGGGCACGGCGAAAATAGAAGTGTGTTATGACGGCGGAAATGAGGAATTAATGAGGGAGTGGCTGGGTAGAGAGTTTGTATACACCCCCCAGGGGCCTGGAAGCCTGGGAGAGAGGCTTCATACGGCCTTCTTGCACGCCTTCCGTCAGGGAGAGGACAGGGTGGTGGCCGTGGGCACGGACTGCCCGGGGCTGGAAAAGACGCATGTGGAGAAGGCCTTCCTGCTCCTTACCCGGTGGGACCTGGTATTGGGCCCGGCTGCCGATGGCGGTTATTACTTGATTGGATTGAGAAATCTATGCCCGGAGATCTTCACAGGCATCCCCTGGGGAACGGGTGAAGTTTTCTGCCAAGCCAGAAAAAAGGCCGACGCCATGGGATTAAAAACCGCAATCCTGGCTGAACTGGCCGATGTGGACAGGCCAAAAGACCTGTCTCTGTTGCCCTTTGATCAGGGTTCCCCCTGAGAATCCGGGCCAATATTCGTTTCTAGAGGCCTGATCCCAGTCGAGAGCACCGTCAGCATTGCCGGCGTTTTTTTTTGTGTCAGAGGGGTAACACGGCAAAGAAAAGGCAGGAAAAATTTTGTAGCATGTCGAAATTTATTAAGGCTAAAAAGTATATTCAGAATCGAACCTATCAGGCCGGAGGTAAAGCCATGACTGTTAAGGACGGCTCCGGGGCCGACAGAACCAATAAAGGTGATCCCAGGGATACCTGCAGTTCGAATTTCCCCATTGTGGGCATCGGGGCATCGGCCGGGGGGCTGAAAGCCCTGGAAACCTTCTTTGCCCACCTTCCCGTGGACGGTGACAAAAAGACGGCCTATGTTTTGGTCCAACACCTGCACCCTGACCATAAGAGCATTCTCTGCGACCTTCTGGAAAGGTATACAGAACTTGACGTGTGTGAGGCCAAAGATGGGGTGGAAGTATTGCCTCGAACCATTTATACGGCTCCTGCGGGCCGGGATATCACCCTCCGGCAGGGCAAACTCTCTTTGCACCAGGTCGGCCCGACCCGGGGGGTGCGGCTTCCCATCGACACCTTCTTTCGCTCCCTGGCCGAAAACCGAAAAGAGCAGGCCATCTGCATCATCCTATCGGGTTCCGGTACCGATGGGACTCTGGGATTAAAGGCCATCAAGGGTGAAGGGGGCATGGCCATGGTC
>PWVN01000240.1 GCA_003561835.1 Syntrophomonadaceae bacterium | reverse complement strand
GATGATAAAGATATAGGCCGATACCATCTGCCCCAATTGCAGGTCGATTACTTCAGCCATTTCGCACCACCTTCCTTTGGCCCACAATCCTGCCCCCGCTGATCTCGACGACCTCATCGGAGAATTCCGATGCGATCCTTTTCGAGTGGGTTACCATGACCATCGTTCGCTGATGTTCTCTTGCATGGCCCGCCAGGGCCCGGATAATCAGGTGCTCCGTATCTTCGTCCAGGGCCGAGGAGGGCTCGTCCAGCAGGAAGGCTTCGGGCTGCAGCAGCATAACCCTCGCCAGGGCCACCCGCTGTTTTTCTCCCCCGGAGAGTTTCCCGGCATCCTCATGCAAATCCTTGTTCAGCCGGATAAACCCCAGGGCCTCCCGGAGGCGGTCATCCGAAACCAGGGGTTTCTCGGCGAATTTGAGCCCCAGGAGCAGGTTATCCCGTATGCTCCCGGGGAATAGGGCGGGGGACTGGGGGAGCATCACCACCTTCCGCCTCAGCTCAACGGAGTCCATCTCCTCAATGGGTACATCATTGTACCGTATTTCTCCCCTGTCACAGCTGGCCAGTTTGTTCAACAGCCGCAGCAGGGTCGTTTTCCCGCTGCCGCTCTCCCCGAAAATGCTGGTCACCTGGCCTCCTGGAATGTCCAGGGCTTCGATTTGGAGGATATCCTTGTATTTGACGCCTCGCAGGGAAAACACCGGCGAACCTCCCTTCAGTGCATCATTTTGACTTTACTTCTTCTCTTAATTTTCTACAACTCCTGCCCTCAGAATCCTGTATTGACTTTTCCCCAAAATTTAATTAGAATACTAACAGTAAGAATAATGACTAATATCCTCAAGGATGGTGAAGGGGTAATGGAAGAGCCTTTACATGACATACAAACCTTGCTGTTTGAGTTCATGTCAAACTACCACCAGAAATTCGTGTCGGTGTTTCGCCAGGATATCGGCGGGTATAAATGCAATAAAAATCAGAAGCTGGCTCTGTTTTTTATCAAGAAAAAGGAACCGGCCATTGCCACGGAGTTGGGCAAATACCTTGATATGCGCAAGGGGAGCCTGACCACCCTTATCGATTCTCTCGTAGAGATGGGTTTCGTGGCCAGACAGACGGACCCGGCGGATCGGCGAAAGGCCCTGCTGCGCCTCACGGCAAAAGGGGAAGAGTATTACGGGCAGATGATGGACCGGTTCACCGAGAACTTCCGGGAGCGGTTCCGGGCCGCCGGTGCCGGGGAGGTGGCAGAGTTCCACCGGTGCATCGCGGCGATGGTGAAGACGATAAAAAAACTCTAGGGCAAACAGGGAGGATATGATGGATCACTCGGAGCAGCTTGGCCAGGGGAGGATACCCCATCTGATCATGAAATTTTCGCTGCCGGCCATCGTGGGGATGATGGTATACTCCGTTTACAATATCGTTGACCGGATCTATATCGGCTGGAGTGCGGGGGCCCTGGGAATTGCGGGCATCACCGTGGTCTTCCCCATCATGCTGCTGCTGATGGCCTTCGGGACCCTCATCGGCCTGGGCGCCAATGCCCTGATTTCCATCAAGCTGGGGGAGCAGCAGAAGGATGAGGCGGAAAAGGTGATGGGGAACGGGATCGTCCTGTTGATCCTCATTTCCCTGGCCATCTCCGCTGCGGGCCTGGTCTTCATTGACCCCCTGCTGAAACTCTTCGGAGCGAGCAGCAGCACCCTGCCCTACGCCCGGGACTACATGAGCATTATCCTTCTGGGGGCCGTCTTCCAGAGCATCGGTTTTGGCATGAACAATTTCATCCGGGCCGAGGGCAACCCCCGCACGGCCATGCTCACCATGCTGATCGGCGCCGCCCTGAACATCATCCTGGACCCCATCTTTATCTTTGCCCTGGGAATGGGGGTCCGGGGCGCCGCCACCGCTACCGTGCTCTCTCAGGCCGTTTCGGCGGTTTGGGTCCTGGCCTATTACCTGCGGGGCCGGAGCACCTTGAAAATTCGCCTGAAATACTTTGCGCTGCAAAAATCCATAGTGGGAAGGATCCTGGTCATCGGTTCCCCACCCTTCGCCAAGCACCTCGGGAACAGCCTGTTGATGGTGGTACTGAACAACAGCCTTCTCTTTTACGGCGGGGACCTGGCCATCTCGGCCATGGGAATCATCCACAGCATCTCCACCATGATCCTGATGCCCATCTTCGGCATAAGCCAGGGGGTCCAGCCCATCATCGGGTACAACTACGGGGCGAAGCAGTATGAAAGGGTGCTGGAAGCCCTGAAATTGGCCGTTCTGGCAGCGACCTTTGTGGCGACGGCCGGCTTTATCGTGATTATGCTGATCCCCGGCCAGCTCATCGGCCTCTTCAGCGGCAAGGACCCGGAACTGGTAAAGATCGGTGTCAACGGTTTGAGGACATTTCTGGCCCTGCTGCCTGTCATCGGATTCCAGGTGGTCTGCGCAAACTTTTTCCAGGCCATCGGCAAGCCAAAGCAGGCCATGTTTTTGAGCCTGTCAAGGCAGCTCATCCTGCTGATCCCCGCCATCCTCATCCTACCCAGGTTCCTGGGGCTGCCGGGGGTCTGGACGGCCGGACCGGTGGCGGATATCGGCTCCTCCCTCTTAACCCTGTACTGGATTATGCGGGAAGTCAGGAACCAAAAAAGGGTCTTGCTGTCGGCATACCGTTAAGAAGCGCAGAGGGCTGTGGTTTCCCCACCACTGCATCGGAACCCGACAGGTCCATTACCCGTTGAGGGAGCAGGGCCACGATCATGCCGACACCCAGCATCATGAGAAAAACTGCTGCATTGAGGCCCACCAGTGTTTGATTTGTACATCCTTACATCTTTTCTCGAGGCACTAGAGCCTTAGGTTATTTGACAGAGAAGCCCCCGTCCAGGGATTTTATCCGGGCAGCGGCGGCTCTGACCTCTTCTTCGTAGACGGAGTAGATGGGCCTGACCTTTCCGGGCAGCCGTTTCCTTGTGCACGGTGTAAAGTCATTGTCTGCAGTGATTTTAAACCCGCTGAAGTGATAGCAGACCAGCTCCCGGCCGTCCACCCGGATGCCGCCGCCTTCCGGGCATACCCGGGCCTTCTTTATATTCCAGGGCCCGGCGTTTATGCCTATGTTGCCGGACACCTTGAGGGAGGAAAAGGACTTGGGCCAATCGTCCAGGTATTTCTGGTCCCCCCACAGCCCGTATTCTCTCCGGTCAAAACACCATTTCAGGCATTTCTCACGCCATGACCCGAGGCACTTCCTTCCCGTTTCATCTCTTCTGAAGCCGATCAACCCCGCCGAGTATTTCCCCACCTTTTCCTCCCACCCGGGGCTGAGGCTAAGCCGCGTGAGAAAGACGGAATGCTCTCCCCATTCGGCGAAGACCTCCTCGGCGTCCCTGAAGAAGAAGACATCGGCATCTACGTACAGGACGGATTTCATACCGTAATTGTTTTTCAGGAGATAGGAGAGGAGCCAGGGCTTTAAAGTCCAGCAGAACTCATGGATCTGCCTCTGCCGCTGGACCCTGGCCAGCCTCTTGTTTTGGAGGTTCTTCAGGCTGAGCAGGGTCACGTGGGGGAGTTCCATGGCTTGCAGCAGGTCGTAGGCGGTGTCGTCAACGCAGAGGACCCAGAGGCAGAACCGGGGCGTGTGCCTGAGCAGGGAGTTGTAGAGGGCCAGGCCCTGGATGGCATAATCCCCGGTGAGGAGCGTGCAGATGTGCAAGCGCCCCTCATCGGTATTCCGGTTGGCCTCCAGGTTGAAATAGTTTCTTATGAGGTGTTCTTTGGGGCGGGTTTCCCGGTAGAAACCTCTGTCAACCTTTTGTATCTGTCCCATGATGCCGCTTACCGCCTGGATATAGGGGAGGTAAACCCATTTGAGGACATCGTCGGCGAAGGACATCACGTAGCTGCAGAGGTCAAATTCCCTGCCGTCGTAGTACCGGAACCCGTAAGGGTGGTACAGGATGAGCTTTTCCCCGTTTACATATACATGGCCGCCCTCTTTCGCCACTTTGCAGCCCCTGATGAAATAGGGGGTCACATTGACACCCGGATGCTTGACCACGCCCACGTTTTTGAAGCGCTTGGGCCAGTCATTCACGTACAGCTGGTCGCTCCAGAGGTTCCTTTCGTGCCTGTCGTGGCACCACCTGATCAGCTTTTTCCGGAACCAGTTCAGGGCTTCAAGGGCCTGCCCGTCTCGTGCAAACCCCATGAAGCCGGTATTGAACTTGCCGTATCGCTGCATTTTCTTGCTGTTCTTTTTCCCCCACCTTTCCCCGGTAAGCAGGATGGAGTACTGGCCCCATTCCCGAAAAATCGGCTCCGGACAGGAGTAGAAGAAGGTGTCCCCGTCCAGCCAGACGATACGGTCCACATGCGGGTAGTTCTCCAGGATATGGAGGATGACCGAGGCCTTGGACGTCCAGATGTATTCCTTGTCACTGCGGCTTTTCTTTACCGCCTCAAGCCCGGGGTCTTTCTCTTCCACCGCGGACAGGGGGAGGATGGTGGCGTGCTTTAAGCCCATCCTCTCAAAGAGCTCCCCTGCCTCATGGTGCAGGCAGACGAAGAAAAAATGGAAATCCCGATCCCAGCGCAGGAGGGAGTGGTACAGGGCCAACCCTTTGCAGGCATACTCCCTGCTGAAGATGGAGCAGTAATAGCGGGTCATGAGGCACCCCCCCTTTCCGGGCTTTTGATCCAGGTTGAAGTAATTGCTGATGTACTCATCTTTAGGATTGGCCGGCCGGTAAAAATCCCCGTCGATTTTCCGGATCCTCTCCATGACGTCCCTGCAGGCCCGGATGTAGGGGAGGTACACCCCTTCTATGACCTGGTCGGAGAACTGGCGGACGAAGCGGCAGAGTTCGAATTCCGTGCCGTTGTAGTAGGTGAACTGGGAATAGTGGTAAAAGACCAGTTTGTGCCCGTCCAGGTACACATGGCCGCCCTTCCGGGTCACCTTAAGGCCCCTGATCATGGGAGGGGTAACATTGACCCCCGGGTGCCTGATGACGCCCACCTCTCGAAACCTCTCGGGCCAGTCATCGGCATAGACCTGGTCGCTCCACAGCCTTTTATTGTGCCTGGCAAAACACCACTCCAGGAGCCTGCTGCGAAACCAGTTCAGGCACTCGAAGGCATTTTCATCCCTTTTAAACCCCAGCAGACCCGTGTTGTACCTGCCGAAGCGCTGTACTTTTTTTCGGTCCTTGCTTTCCCATCTCCCCTCATTCAAAAGGATGGAGGACGAACCCCACTCCGCGAAGATGGGGTCGGGTTCGGAGAAGAAATAGGTATCGCCGTCCAGCCAGAGAAGGCGGTCCACCTCCGGAAAGTGCTTGAGGATATGGAGGATGACGGAGGCCTTGGAGGTCCAGGCATATTCCTGCTGGTTCCTGGTTTTCTTCGCTTGCAGCAGCCCGGGGTCTTCCTCCTCCACGGCGGACAGAGGGATTAGGGTGGCCTTTTTAAGGCCCATCTTTTCGTAAAGCACCTTGACCTCGTCGTTTAGGCAGATGATGAAGAAGTGAAGGTCCCGGTCCCAGCGCAGGAGGGATTCGTACAGGAGCAGGCCCCTGTATGCATAGCCTTTGCTAATGCTTGAACAGTAGTAATGGGTCATGAGAACCTTCCTTTCGTGCCGGGTTGTAAGCTGCCCGGGTTTGAGCTGTCCGGGTTGTAAGCTCCCCGGGTTGTGAGCCGCCGGGCTGTGAGGCTCAGGGCTGTGGGCCGCCGGCTGTGAGCCATGGGTTGTGGGCCGTAGGGCTGTGGG
>PWVN01000103.1 GCA_003561835.1 Syntrophomonadaceae bacterium | reverse complement strand
GGGGGAGGCGGATGCCGCCCTGGCCGCCTCCGTCTTCCACTACGGCACCTTCAGCCTTCAGCAGGTCAAGGAATACCTGGCGGAAAGGGGGGTCAAGGTCCGTGTCCCTCAAGGTGATTAAGGACCCCATAGAAGCGGGGCTCAAGTTCGACGAGAAGGGGCTGATCCCGGCGGTGGTCCAGGACGGGGACGGGGGAGAGGTCCTGATGGTGGCTTACATGAACGGAGAATCCCTGCAGCGGACCCTGGAAACGGGGCGGACCTGGTTTTACAGCCGCAGCCGCCGGGAGCTGTGGGAAAAGGGCCGGACTTCCGGCAACCTTCAGGAGGTAGAGGCGGTCTACTTTGACTGCGATGCCGACACCCTCCTGGTGCGGGTGAAGCCGGCGGGGCCCGCCTGCCACCGGGGCAGCTGGTCCTGTTTTGAGGATCTTCTGGCCCTTCGGGAGGCGGAAGGGGCGGCGCCCGGGGGAGGGGCGGAGCCTGGAAAAGGGGCTAAGCCCGGGGAAAGGGACAAACCTGGAAAAGGGGTGATGTCCGGAAAAGGGGCAAAGCCCGGGGAAGAGGACCTGGCAGCCTTCCCCTTTGCCCTGGAGGAGATCATCGGGGAGCGCCGCCGGCGTAAGGCGGGGGAGAGCTACGTGGCTTCCCTCTTCGCCCGGGGGCCCGACGCCCTGCTGAAGAAAATCGGTGAAGAAGCGGGGGAGGTTATCATCGCCGCCAAAAACGAGGACGCCGGCGAGCTGGTCTACGAGGCGGCGGACCTGCTCTTCCACCTGCTGCTGGTGCTGCAGGCGGGTGGGGTGGGGTACCGGCAGGTGCTGGAGGAACTTAAGGGACGCCACCAGAAAAAAACTGCGGGAGGGGGTCCGGCATGATCGATTACCACCTGCACACCAAGCGGTGCCACCACGCGGCGGGGGAGATGGTGGAATATGTGGAGGAGGCCCGCAGAAAGGGGCTCGTGGAGATCGGCTTTGCCGACCATTTTCCCCTGGACCTGCTGGGCTATGAGCCGAAAAACCCCGTCACCATGGAGGGAGAAGAGCTGGAGGAGTACCTGGCGGAGATCGACAGCCTGAACTCCCGGGGGGAGGCCCTTCCCATACGCCGGGGCATCGAGGTGGACTACCTTCCCGGCCGGGAAGGGGAGACCCGACGCCTGCTGCAGGCCTACCCCTTCGATTATGCCCTGGGTTCCATCCACTTTCTCGGGGACTGGGACTTCACCCACCCCGCCCAAGTGAAGGGGTTCGCTGAAGGGTGCGTCCCGTCCATTTATGACGAATATTTTGCCCTGGTCCGCCGGCTGGCGGCCAGCAGGCTATTTGATATCATCGGCCATATTGATGTTGTGAAGAAATTCGGTTATGATAGTCATGAGGAGCATATGGAGGCCATCATCCGGGAGACGGTCATAGCCGTGAAGGAGAGCGGCATCTGCCTGGAGGTCAACACCGCCGGCTGGCGGGTCCCGGCGGCGGAGCAGTACCCATCCCGGGCCTTTCTTCAGGCCTGCTTCAGGGAGGATATTCCCCTCACCCTGGGTTCCGACGCCCACTGCCCCTCCCAGGTGGGGGAAGGCATCTTCAAGGCGGTGGAGCTTCTCAAGGATGTGGGCTACCGGCGGGTGGCCCGGTTTCACAGGCGGAGGCGTTATTACCAGAATTTGTAGGCGAGGTGAGTTTATGCGGCTGTCCACCAAGGGGAGATACGGGGTACGGGCCATGTTCGAGCTGGCCCTCCACTACAAGGGCGGGGCTATATCCCTGAAAAAGATCGCCCAGAAGCAGGATATCTCGGAAAAATATTTGGAGCACCTTTTCGCCAGCCTCAAGAAGGCCTACCTGCTGGTGAGTGTTCGGGGTGCCCAGGGAGGGTACAGGCTGGCCCGGCCCCCGGCGGAGATAACCGTGGGGGATATCGTCCGGGTCCTGGAAGGCACCATCAGCGTTACCGACTGTGCCGGGGAGTCCTCCGATGGGGATACCTGTGACCGGATGGAACACTGCGTGGTCCACAAGGTATGGACCCAGGTCAGGGACCGGATCAACGAGGTGCTGGACGGGATCACCCTGGAAGACATGTGCGAGGAGTACAGACAGGCCCAGCAGGGTGGCATGATGTACCATATTTAGGGGGAGAAGCGCCGCATGCGGAGATTTGTCAAAACAGAAACCCCTCTGGGGAATGTGTGGTTTTCCTATACGGAAAAGGGCCTGTACAGCCTGGAGTTTCCTCCCGGGACACGCCCCGAAGAGGCCCCTTCCCCTGAGGTCGGGGCGACGGAGGCAGGAGAAGGACCGGGGGCAGCAGGAGCCGGGGATGCTGCGGACAAGTCCGGGGATGTTGCCGTTGCCGCTGCAACAGCGGTTGCCGCGCAGGAAGAACCAGCCTGGCTGCCGGCCTTTGTGGCGGCCCTGAAGGCCTTTCTGGCAGGAAAGGAGACGGACTTCACCTCCTTTCCCGTGGATTACTCGGGCTTTTCGCCTTTTTTCACCCGGGTCCTGAAGGAAACCCACCGGGTCCCCTACGGCTGCATCACCTCCTACGGTTTTCTGGCCGAGGCGGCCGGCAGACCTGGGGCCTACCGGGCGGCGGGGACCTGTATGGGCAAGAACCGCCTGCCTCTGGTGATCCCCTGCCACCGGGTCATCAAGAGAGACGGGGCCCTGGGGGGCTTTGGCTCGGGGATTCACTGGAAAAAAACCCTTCTCAAAATGGAGGGGGTAGTCCTGCGCCGCTGGTGAGGGACCTTTTTTGCGGCAGAGAAGGTTGAATATTCCTCTTTTTCTTGAAAAGCGAGAATGCCGTCGCCTTTGACGGTCAATGCTTTTCTATGTGCATTGGCGCACATTGACAGGACGACGGGCCTTTGTTATGATAAACTGCAAAAGCGGGAAGCGGGCAGAATCAGCTGCCCGGCCTTATAAATGAGCGGAAAGAGGGGAAATGACATGAGCATAGATCCGGTGGCCTTTTCCATCGGCGGCCTGGATGTTTACTGGTACGGGATCCTGATCAGCACCGGTGTGCTGGTGGGCCTGCTGCTGGCCATGAGACAGGCGCAGAGCTACGGGATCAACGACGAGCTGCCCCTGGTCTTTCTCTTCTGGGCGCTGCCCCTGGGGCTTCTGGGGTCCAGGCTTTTTTACGTGATCTTCAACTGGTCTTTTTACAGCCAGAATCCTCACCTGATTCTGGCCTTCCGCCAGGGAGGGCTGGCCATCCACGGGGCCGTCCTCACCGGGGTCCTGGTCCTGGTCGTCTTTTGCAAAGTCAAAAAGCTGAACTTCTGGCTTCTGGGGGATACCCTGGCCCCCAGTTTAATCCTGGCCCAGGCCATCGGCCGCTGGGGCAACTACTTTAACCAGGAGGCCTACGGGGTGGAGACGGACCTGCCCTGGGCCATGTTCATCGACGGTGCCTACCGGCACCCCACCTTCCTGTACGAGTCCCTCTGGAACCTCCTGGTCTTTGCCGCCCTCATGGTCCTCTCGGCCCGCAGGCATCACCAGGGGGAGATTATGGTCAAATACTTCATCTATTATTCCATCGGCCGCTTCTTTGTCGAGGGGCTGCGGACGGACAGCTTGTACCTGGGTTCCCTGCGCCAGGCCCAGGTGCTCAGCCTGGTCTTTATCGTGGGAGGGATTTTCCTCCTCAGGTGGCTGCGCCGGACCCAAGACGAGGCGCCGGTAAAGGGGTGAGGCGGCAGTGCTCAGGTATATAAGCGCCGGGGAATCCCACGGCCCCTGCCTGACTGGGATCGTGGAGGGGCTCCCGGCCAATGTGCCCCTGGAAGTGGAGGAGATCAACCGGCAGCTGGCCCGGCGCCAGCAGGGTTACGGCCGGGGCGGCAGGATGAAAATCGAAAAGGACAGGGTGGAAATCACGGCGGGCCTGCGCTTTTCCCGGACCACCGGGTCTCCCCTGTCTTTTCTTTTGCACAACCGGGATTACGAGAACTGGCGGGAAAAGATGGACCCGGTGGGGAAGGCCCCAAAGGGCCTGGAGGCCGTCACCCGGCCCAGGCCCGGCCACGGGGACCTGGCCGGGGGCCTGAAATACCGGCAGGAGGACCTGCGCAACATCCTGGAGCGGGCCAGTGCCCGGGAAACGGCCATGCGGGTGGCGGTGGGAAGTGCAGCCCGGCTTTTTCTCAGGGAATTCGGCCTGCACATTTACAGCCACGTGACGGCCATCGGCGGGGTGGAGGCGCCTCCCCTGGCCTTAAGCCACGAAGAGGCGGAGGCCCGGGCGGAGGCATCCCCCGTCCGCTGCGCCCATGAGGGGGCATCCCGGGAGATGGTGGCCAGAATTGACGCCGCCCGGGAGGAGGGGGATTCCCTGGGAGGAATCTTCCAGGTGGTGGCCCTGGGGGTCCCCGTGGGATTGGGAAGCCATGTCCAGCCGGACCGCCGCCTGGACGGGCGGCTGGCCCAGGCCTTTATGAGCATCCAGGCTGTCAAGGGGGTGGAAGTGGGGCTGGGGTTTGCGGCAGCGGGACTGCCCGGGTCCCGGGTGCATGACGAGATTTTTTATGATGGGGAGAAGGGGTACTACCGGAAGACCAACCGGGCCGGAGGGCTGGAAGGCGGGATCACCAACGGTGCCCCCCTGGTGATCCGGGCGGCCTTAAAGCCCATCCCCACCCTGCTAAAGCCCCTTAGAAGCGTGGATATGGCCACCCGGCAGGCTTTTTCGGCCCAGGTGGAGCGCTCGGACACCTGCGCCGTCCCCGCCGGAGCCGTGGTGGGGGAGGCGGCCCTGGCCTGGGAGCTGGCCCGGGCCTTCCTGGAGAAGTTCGGGGGGGACAGCCTGGAGGAGACCGGGGGGAACTACCGGTCTTACCTGGAGTACTTACAGGGGCGGTAAGGGTTTAGGAAGGGGTTTAGGGAGGACTTTTGGCTGGGAATTGTTGGTAGGGGGTTTTGGAAGTTTGATTCTTTGGGGGTGCCGTCTTGCCCGTTTTGCGCGTAGACCTGGATAAAAGGGGTTATCCTATCCACATAGGCCCGGGCCTTCTGGACAGGCTGGGGCCTTTTCTGGAGGAGACCTTCCCCGCTGGAACCCGGGTTCTGGTGGTGGGGGATGAAACCACCCTGGGCCTCTTCGGGGAGCGGGCGGGCCAAAGCCTTGAAGGGTCGGGGTTTCCGGCGTCGTTTTTCCCGGTGCCCCGGGGGGAGGAAGCCAAGGATATGGGCCAGGTGGCCCGGGTGGCCCAGGGGGCGGCAGAATTTGGCCTGGACCGGGACGGACTGCTGGTGGCTTTGGGGGGCGGTGCCGTGGGGGACCTGACAGGGTTCTGCGCCGCCTCCTACATGCGGGGGGTCTCCCTGGTCCAGGTACCCACCACCCTGCTGGCCCAGGTGGACAGCAGTGTGGGCGGCAAGGTAGCGGTGAACCTGCCCGGGGGGAAGAACCTGCTGGGCTTCTTTCACCAGCCCCGCCTGGTGGTCATGGACACGGAGGTACTGGAGCATCTGCCCGGGAGGGAATTCCGCTCGGGGGTCATGGAAATTATCAAGTACGCCGTCCTGGGGGACCCGCGCCTCTTCGCCCTCCTGGAGGAGAAAATGGGCCCCGGGGGCGGGCTGCCCCGGGAGGTCCGAGAGGAGATCATCCTTGCCTCCTGCCGCATGAAGGCGGCGGTGGTCTTGAGGGATGAAGAGGAGGCAGGCCCCCGCATGGTATTGAATTTGGGCCACACCCTGGGCCATGCCCTGGAGCGGGAGACGGGCTACGGGTATTACCGTCACGGGGAAGCGGTGGGGGCCGGCATGGTCT
>PWVN01000069.1 GCA_003561835.1 Syntrophomonadaceae bacterium | reverse complement strand
GGGGCCTGGGCTCTTTCGTTGTGTTCGTGGTAAGCGAGGAGGGGAATCCCGGAGATCTCCCAGCGGGAAAGCAGCTTGGCGGTGGTGCGGGTGTCTTCACAGAGAATCGTGTCGACCGAACGCAGGGTCTCCAGAGCCCGGGGGTTCCCCTGCTTCAGGTATTCCCGCCACAGAAGGACCGCCATGAAGCCGTCCACCCCCTCCAAATCCCCCCGGCAGATGCCCAGCTGCGCCTCGCATCCCTTGAGGCCACCCCGGTAGCCCAGGCTCCCCAGGACATACCGGAGGTCGATGTGGGGGGCCGTCAGGGCAAGGCCCAAATCCCGCTGGATGAAGGGAAGGTCGAAGCCCTGGCCGTTGTAGGTGATGAGGAGGCGGCACCCCTGGATGTCCCGGGCAAAGTCCAGAAGGTTTTGGCCGCAGACGTACCAGCGGACCTCTCCCCGCCGGTAGAGGGCGATGGTGGTGATGTGGTCGCCGGGGTAGCCCAGGCCCGTGGTCTCGATATCCAGGTAGGCGGCTTCCCGGTGGAAGGGGCCGAAGAGGCGCCAGCGCTCGGCGGAGGGCAGCTGCCGGTAGAAATAATCGATGTCCCCCAGGGCCAGTTTCTCCCGCGAGAGGGCCAGGGCTTCCCTGGCTGCCTGGTGGAGCCGGGCCTTGAGGGGCGGGGAAGAGGCCTGCAAGTATTCCTGCCAGGTGCGGATGTTCTGCCCCCAGAGCTTTTCCTCCGTGACCCGGCCGACCCGGGGAATGTGCAAAAAGGTGTTTTCAAGCATGGGACGAACTCCTTTCCAGGCTTTTGCCTTCCGGAAAGAACCTCCGGAGAAGGGCGCTGTACAGGGGGGACCTCTTCAGGCTCCGGTAAAACCGGAAACCCAGCTGCATGAAGAAGCCGATGGAGAGGGCAAACATGAAGGTCCCCGCCCCGAAGGGCCCGCCCAGGAGGATCCCCGTCAGGGTGACGAAAACCTCGATAAAAGTGCGGACCAGCCCCATGTTGAGGCCCGTTTTGGCGGCGATGCCCACCATGAGGCTGTCCCGGGGGCCCGCCCCCCGGTTGGCCGTCAAGTAGGTGGCAGTGCCGACGCCCATGAGAAAGGAACCGGTGAAAAAGACCAGCACCCTGAAGGCCGGGCCCCCGCTGATATGGACGATGTTCAGGAAGTAGATGAGATCGATAAAGAGGCCTATGAAGACCATGTTCAAAAGGGTGGCGGTATGGGGGCGCACCCCCAGGATACAGCTGAAGAGGATGAGGAAGAGCCCCGTCCCCTGCATGACCTGCCCCCGGGTGAGCAGGCCCAAGCGGCCGTAGACCCCCAGGTGGAAGACGTCCCAGGGGGGCACGCCCAGGTCGGTCTCGAACATGAGGACCAAGCCGAAGGAGATAACAAAAAAGCCCGATACGAGAAAGATATAACGGGCTATTTCTTTTTTCAGCTTTCTGCCCTTGACCTTCACACGGCCCTCTCCCATCCCTTGCCTTTACAGGACTACTTTATCACATCCGGCGGGAGAGGTCATTCCTTTTTTACGTTTTTACCGGCCGGTGAAGTGGAGGGAGCCTTTGTCCACGGCCAGGGCCGCTTCCCAGAGGGCCTCGCTCAGGGTGGGGTGGGGGTGGATCAGGTCCGCCAGGTCCTCGACGCGACAGCCGACCTTCAGGGCCAGGGTCCCTTCCTGGATCAGGTCCGAGGCGTGGGGGCCCAGGATGTGCAGGCCCAGAACCCGGCCGTCCTCCCCGTCAGCGATGAACTTGACTATCCCCTCCCCTTCCCCCTGGAGGTGGGCCTTGCCGTTGGCGGTGAAGGGGAATTTGCCCACCTTGATCTTCAGGCCCTGCTCTTTGGCCTCCTCTTCCGTCAAGCCCACCCGGGAAAGTTCCGGCTGGGTGAAGATGCACACGGGGATGGCATCCCCATGAAAGGTGGCGGAAAGCCCGGCGGCGTTCTCCGCCGCCACCACCCCCTGGTGGGAGGCCACATGGGCCAGGAAGTATCCCGGGGTGGCCGCGTCTCCGATGGCATAGACCCCCGGCATGTTGGTCTCCAGGGTTTCCGTTACGGGAATGCCGGCAGCGGTTGTGCGGATGCCCGCCTCCTCCAGGTTCAGCCCCTCATGGTTGGCCTGGCGCCCCACCGCTACCAGGACGGCATGGAAGGCCAGGTCCTCTTCCCCCCGGCGGTTTTTGATCTTCAGGGAAAAGCCGGGAGCGGCGGCGGAAATCCCCAATAGCTGTGTTTCCGTGAGGATCTTGATGCCCTGCTTCCTGAGGAAGGGGGTCAGGCGCCGCACCATCTCCGTGTCCTCCCGCCGCAGGATGCGGCTGCGCTGGACGATGGTGACGGCGGAGCCGAAGGAGGCGAAGATAGAGGCCATCTCCACGGCGATGACGCCCCCGCCGACGATGGCCAGGCTCCCGGGCACCTCCGTAAGGGCCAGGGCTTCCCGGGAGGTGAGGATGCCGGGAAGGTCGATGCCGGGGACGGGGGGCAGGAATTCCCTGCTGCCCGGGGCCAGGATGACCTTTTCCCCCCGGATTCGCCGGGTATTCCCCGCCGGGGTCCTGACCTCCGCTTCATGGGGGGACAGGAGGCGGGCGGTGCCCATCAGCACTTCCACCTTCCGGTCCTTTAAAAGCTTCTCGATCCCCCCCACCAGGTGTTCCACCACGGCCCTCTTCTTCTCCTGGACCCTGGGGTAGGAAAAACCCACCTCCCCGGGGATCAGGCCGTAGTCCCCCGCCTCCCGGAGCTTCTTCAGGAGATGGGCGCTGTAGGTGAGGGTCTTGGTGGGGATGCAGCCGTGGTTCAAGCAGGTGCCCCCCAGGGCTTCCTTCTCCACCAGGAGAGTCTTCAGCCCGAGGGCGGCGGCCCGCAGGGCGGCGGTGTAGCCGCCGGGGCCCCCTCCGATTACCATCAAGGGGTATTTTTCCATGGTGGTACATCCTCCTTCTCCGCGCGAAATTCTACTTCCAGGACTTCGGCAAAGCCGGCCGTCAGGGCGGCTGCCAGTTTCTGCAGGGGCACCCGGTACCCCAGGTCTTCCAGGCCCGCCGCCCCTGCGGCCAGGGATTTCAGGTGATCAGAGGCCCCCCCTGCTCCCGGGGGCGGCAAAAGGACCTGCCGGTACAGGTCCAGGGGCAGGCAAAGGAGGATGGACCCGTGCTGCAGCAGGGCTCCGTCCCGGCGCATCTGGGCGCTGCCCACCACTTTTTTCCCCTGGACCTGGAGTTCAAAGGCGGAAGGGGCATCAAAACAGGCGCCGGGGGAGGGGCCCCGGCCCCGCCGCTCCTTTCCGGCCAGTTCCGCCTCGATCCCCAGGCGGGCCAGGCCCCGGACCAGTCCCGAGCTGAAAACCCTGTAGGCCCCCAGGACGGAGGTTGGCACCTTGGGATGGCCTTCCGGGACCGTCAGGCTGTAGGTCAACTCCCGGTAGTGGAGGAGGGCCCGGCCCCCCGTGGGCCGCCGGACGATGTCGATCTTCAAGTCCCGGCAGGCTTTCAGGTCCGCCACCTCTTCCGGCCGCTGGAAGTAGCCCAGGGACAGGGCAGGGGGGTTCCACCGGTAAAAGCGCAGGGTGGGGGGTGCATCCCCCCGGGCCGCCTGCCGGTGGAAGTCCAGGTCCCTGTCCATGTTAGCCTTTCCCGGCAGGGGGGGATCATGTACCAGGCGCCAGGTTTCCTTCATGGAAGGCCCCTCCCTCCTCCGCCGCCTTGAGGACCAGATCCACGGCCTCCCTCTCTTCCGCTTCCGTCAGGGGGCGGGGGTAGTTGTACAGGAAGCCCCCCGGCCGCTCGTTGTAAAAGGGGCGGTTGCAGTGGGGGCAGCCCCGGGTCTCGAAGGCCTTCCCCCCCGCCAGGGCCTCCCTCAGTTCCCCGGGGGAGAGGCCGAAGGATAAAATTCTTCCCTGCCGGAAGGTTAACCGGGAAAGGGCGAGCCTTCCCTCCTGGAGCAAGTAGGAAGCGGCCTGGACCCGCCGGTAGGACGGGGGCTCCGGGGGCTCCTTCCCCGCCAGGGGCGTGCCCTTCAAGGGGGTGAAGGCGAAGAGGGCCACGGTGACCCCCTCCCGGTACAGGCTGTCCATGAGGCAAAGGGCCTCCTCCTCCGTTTCCCCCAGGCCCAGGATGATATGGGTGCCGACCCGGCCGGGCCAGCGGCGGGCGCACTCCAGCAGGAGGGCATGCCGCTCCCGGAAGGAGCCCCCCTTGACCTGCCGGTACACCCGGGGCGTGGCGGCATCCAGGGCGATGCTGACCCGTTCCGCCCCCCCCTCCAGGAGTCGGGCTGCCTCGTCCCCATGGTCGATCCAGGCAGAGACGCAGACGGGAAGATCCGTGGCTTCCCTGATGCGCCCCAGGATCTCCAGAAGGGGGGCCGTGCCTTCCCGGCCCCGTACCCCCTGCAGGCAGACCCTCTTTAAGCCTCCCGCCTCCCCTTTTTGAAACCCCCGGGAGAGTTCCGCCAGGCTGAAGGGGGGCCAGTTGACCCTTCCCAGCCGGTCGGGGAGCCTCAGGCTCTCCCGGGACTGGGGGCAGAAGGTGCAGCCCATCAGGCAGTGCTCCCCCCAGAGCAGGTAGGCGGTGGTGGGTTTCACCTGAGCCCGGATCTCTTTCAAACCCATGCAGGCGGCAGTGCCCGCCGAGATGCGTATCACAGGGAACAGCACTCCTCTTCCCGTATAATTTTAAGCCCCAGCTCCGCCGCCAGCCTGCGGGCGGGGGGGGCGGGATGGACAATCTCGTTGATGCCCGCCTTAAGGGCCAGGCTGTCCAGGACGGCCCGGTAGCGTCCCCCGGGGCGCATGCACCCCAGGTGCAGGGGGGTCCCGGGGAACAGGAGGCGGGCATGGGCCAGGAGGCGGGCCGCTTCCTCCGCCGTCGGCGGGGGGCAGTCCTTAAGGGGCGTGCCGGGGGTGGGCATGAAGACGATGAAGCTGATGGCTTCGGCCCCTTCCCGCTTCAGGGCGTTAAGGGCCCTGTACTCCCCCCGGATGCGACCCCAGTGCAAGCCGATGCACAGGTGGGGCACCACCCGGGTATGGCCTTTAAGGGACCGGTAAACCCGGATAAAATCCTCTCCCGACGCCTCCAGGCCGTAGATGTCCCGGATGGTCTCCTCATCCACCAGAAAATCCAGGGAAACGGCCCGGGCCAGCTTTCCCAGTTCTGCCGCCTCGTCTTCCCCCACCAGGCCTGTATGCAGGTTCAGGGCCCCCCTGGCGGCCAGGCGGCGGATCTCCTCCAGGCGCTCCCCGTGGGGGACCCGGCCCGCCGGGTCCGAGGCCCCGCTGACCAGGAAACTGCGCTCCGGCCCCGGGGGCCGGCCGAGAACTTCCGCCAGGGGCAGCATCCCCTTCAGGTAGCGGCCCCGGCAGTGGGCGCAGTTCAGGGGGCAGTCTTCCCCGGTGCTGCGGACGGGCAGGGTAAAGCGGGGGTAGACAAATTCCACCCTGGGAGGAAAAGAGGCCCGGCGGACCTCCAGGGCCCGGGCCAAAAGGTCCGCCAGATTATTTTCTCTTACTTCGCTTTCCACCGTATTTTCAAGTCCTTTACAGCTTTTACTTCGTCCAGGCGCCCCACCGGGGTGCGGTAGGGGCTCATCCGGATCTTTTCCGGGTCTTCCTCGATGACGGCGGCTATCTTCTCCATGGCGTCGGCAAAGCCGTCCAGGGTTTCCTTGCCCTCCGTTTCCGTGGGCTCCACCATGAGGGCCTCTTCCACGATGAGGGGGAAGTAGACGGTGGGGGGGTGATAGCCGTAGTCCAGCAGGGATTTGGCGATATCCCCCGCCCCCG
>PWVN01000088.1 GCA_003561835.1 Syntrophomonadaceae bacterium | reverse complement strand
GCACAGAAGTTTCCCGGCCCCGGCCAGGCTTTCGGCAAATCTTTCTTCATCGATCCCCAGGCCGTGGCAGCTGAGGACGTAGGGGACCCGGAAGTGCCCGGAGAGGCGGCAGGCCAGGTTGTAGGTGAGGGGGGAGTGGGCATGGAGCATGTCGAAGCCGTATCTCTCCATGAGCCTGTCGATGCCCTCCAGGCTGTCGCTGATGCCGAAACCCAGGTAATCCAGGAACTCCCGGTACCTTTCCCGGTAGTCGGTGGGGAAGTCCGGCATCAGCAGGTGGACCCGGTGCCCCTGGCGGGCCAGCTCCCGGCCCAGGGCGAAAACATGGGTGGTCTGGCCGTTCAGGGCGAAATCGTTGAGCAGCAGAACGCGCATGGGAATCTCTCCTTTTTTCCAGTGTATTTGGAGGAGACCCAAAAAGTGCCCCGGGCGGGCCGCCCATGCCCTACTTTTTGAAAAACTGCCCCACCCGGTCCATGAAGCCCTGGCGGGCCGCCTGCTTCTCCAGTTCGTCCACCTGCTTTTGCAGCCCGTCGGCCTTGATGGAGAGCTCCCGGTTGTCCTTTTCCTGCCGCTTCACCGCTTCCTTCAGCTCCCAGTTCTCCTTCTTCAGCTGGTTGATCTCCTTTTCCCAGGATTTCTGCTCCGCCCGAAAGCCCAGGGCCGCTGCCTCCTGTCGGGAGAGCTTGGCTTCCAGGGATTTGAAGGCCTCGTTCCTGGAGGCCAGCTGGTCTCTGAGGAGCTTCAGCCTGTTCTCGTACTGGCCCTGCTGCCGGGCCAGTTCCTTCTCCTTTCTGCGCAAACCGGCTTCCAGGTCCGTTTTGGCCTGCATGATCTGGATGGCCTGCTTGACAAAACGGTCCCGCTCGTCCCGGGGCCCGTCCTCCGGCTCCCCTTTGGGAGGGCTTTTGCGGCTTCCCCCGGCCCGGCCTTCCTTTGTGCCGCCTTCCGTACCGCCCTCCCCATCGTCTTCGCCGGCCTCCCCCTTTCCGTCCCCCCTGACCGTCCTGCCTGTTTCCGGTTCCCCCTCCCCGTCCCCGGGGAGGCAATCCTCCTCCTCCTCCTCCTCATCCCCCGGTTCCGGTCCGGGCAGTCCGGGGGGCACCTCCTCATCCTCCGACCACAGGGAGTACTGGGGCCGGGAACCGCTGGTGGAGCGGTAGCGGGCCAGGATCTTGCCGCCGGCATCCAGGGCTTTTTTCTGCAGGGATTTGACCTCCCCGTCCCGCCACAGGAAGAGCTTCGACCCCTCCCCGGCGAAAAAGAAAACCTGCAGGTACCCCTTGCGGTAAAAATCGATGACGGGGACTCCCCCCCTCTCTTCCTGGCTGATGAGGATGGGTCGCTGCCAGCCGCCCCGGGGCCAGCCGCCCATATCCCGCTTCATATGGACGATCTCCCTTTTCCGGTTCCCCTCCAGCAGCAGGGCCACATAGATGTTGTTGTCGGTGTCGATGTAGAAGGAGTAATCCTTAACCTCCCCCTGGTCCGGCCCGTAGAGGGTGACGGGGCTGCTCCAGGTTCTGCTGAAGGGCACGAAGAAGCGGTGCCGGAGGACGGAGGCCCCTTTCTCCAGGGCCAGGTAGAAGAGGTTGAAGCTCCCCCAGTGGTCGCTGCTGCTCTTCAAGGCACGAAAATCCTCCTGGCCCCCTTCCTCCAGGACGGAAACCTGCTTTAAGGTCCCCTCCTCCGCCCGGCAGTGAAAGAGCCTGGCCCCCTTGTAGCCGCTGACGGCAAAGAACAGGTTGACATCATTATTGAGCCCCAGGGCCAGGGAGAGGGAATGCACGGCGCCGGAGGCCCTGTAGGGTTCGAAGAGCTTGCTGAAGGAATCCTTCCCCAGGCCGACCCCGTGGAGGGTCTCCTCCTCGTCCACCAGGGCCAGGTAGAGCCGCCCCGGCTCCGTTACCAGGCCTTCAAAGGCCTTGATGTCCCGGTCCAGCCGGTACCGGGGGCCGGAGGTTTCCCCGCCTTCCGCCATCTCCAGGTACTGGAGGGTACGCCCCTGGGCCTTCACCCGCCCCTTCCTGCCGGCCATGTCCACCAGAACGGGAGAAAGCAGATCTCCCCTTTTATCCTGCAAAATCTCCACCCCCTTTTTCTTTACTGAATGTATATGAGGGGCAGCAGGGAAGAATTCCCCCCAATATTTTTCCCCGTCCATATCACACCTTCTACGCCGGGGCATATAATATCTTAAGAAAACCGGTATATCCCCGGTTATATCAATGAAAGGAGGCAAAGTAATGAGTCACGATAAACATGGAGGTAAAGTAAAGCCTGGTTCCTGCGACCCCGTCTACGGCGCACCGCCCCCCACGGAGATCGTCTGCATCCAGGTGGATAAGGTTTACCAGGAGTGCAAGAAGGTCCTGGTAAACGAAGATGAGATCGAGCACTACGCACCCCTGGCCGTCACCGATGTGACCTGCCTGGATGTGAAGCTCATCTCCCAGGATTGCACGGTAGTGGCCCCCGGCAGGATCCGGGTCCAGTTCCGGTACAAGATCAAGGCACGGGTCACCTATGACGACCAGAGCACCAATGAAATCTCCCACGTCGTAGAACAGGATAAGACCGTCTTCCTGGCCAGGGCAGACGAGGAGGGCCTGGAAGTGAAATGCGACATCTTCCTGGAGTGCCTGGAGTGCTTCGTGGAGGAAGTCATGGACCCCAACACGGCCAGGGTCCGTTCCACCATCATCTGCTGCATCGGCAAAATGATCCTGGTAAAGCTCTTCGCCCATGTACAGCTGCTGATCCCCGCCTACGGATTCTGCCCCGAACCCCCGGAATGCGACGAAGTTCTGGCCATCTGCCCCGATTTTGACCCGGAGTGGCCCCCCTACCCGCCCCAGGAGGACTAAACAACAACATAGCAAATTAAGGTGCTTGGGAAAGCACCTTAATTTCCTCGCCCCTGGGGGACAGGCCTTTTTTTATAAGTTTAATTCCGGGCCCCCTTATGGGATAATAGGGCTGACAGGCTGTTCTCAGGCAGGGACAAAAGGAGGAGGGATGCATATGAGTTTTTATGAAGAGATCCACGGTTCCTACGAGGACATCTTCCCCGCCGGGGAGGCCCAGGTGTCCTTCCTGGCCCGGGTCCTTTCCGGGGGCGGGGCCTCGAAGGTGCTGGATGCGGCCTGCGGGACGGGGGCCTATGCCCGGGCCCTGGCACAACAGGGCTTTGAGGTGACGGGCATCGACTACGAGGAGGCCATGGTGCGGGAAGCCCGAAAACGCGGGGCAAAATCCAAATACGCCCGCCGCCTCCACTTCCGGCGGGGGGACATGCGGGACCTGGAGTCCTTTGCCGGCCGCTTTGACGCCCTCCTGTGCCTGGGGAACTCCCTTCCCCACCTCCTTGAGGATGAGGAGATCCAATCCTTCTTCCGGGGCGGCCGGAAGGCCCTCCGGAAGGAAGGAGGGCTCCTCATCCTGCAGACGGTCAACTACGACCGGGTCCTGGGAAAAGAGGACTACCATCTCCCCCCCATAGAAAGAAAGGATAAGGGCCTGCGCTTTACCCGGCGCTACGAGCCCCGGCTCGACGGGCTTTTGGACTTCCATACGGAACTCCGTCTCGAGAGGGGCGGGGAAACCTTAAGCAGGAGGAACCGTGTGCCCTTAAGGCCCCTGACCAGGAAAGAACTGGAGAGCTTCCTCGAGGACAGCGGGTTTGCAGCCCCCTCCTTTTACGGCTCCTTCCGCTTTGGCCCCTGGGACCGGGAGGGCCCCGCCACCATCCTGGTGGCCGGGAGGGGGGCTTCATAGCTTCCGGAGGCCTGCCCCGGCGGGTTCCCGGGACCTCTCCCCGAAACCTCCCGGGAGCCTCCCCCCGAACCCTCCCCGGGAAACCCCCGGGAAAATCCCCGGGGGCCCTCCGCCCCTCAGGCGGAGATCCCCACCCGGGGCGGCGCCAGCGGGGTCCTGCCCCGGGGAACGGGGGTCCGGGCCCCCTTCTCCCGTCCCCGGCCTGCCGGCCGGGCTCCTCCCCTTCTCTCCGGGCAGCCCGCCAGTTCCCCTAGAATTCCCAGCAGGTTGTCGAAATCCCCTTTCGCCCCTCCCGGGCAGCCGGCAGCGTGCTGCCGGGCCAAAACCCGGACTTCCTCTATGCCAAAAACAAATTCCATGAGCTGCACCTCCTTCCTTTTCCTTTAGGGACTCACCTTGTTCTCCGACCTGTACTGGATTGCCTCGGCCAGGTGGTGGAGTTCGATGTCCTCCCAGCCCTCCAGGTCGGCGATGGTCCGGGAAAGCTTGAGGATGCGGTGGTAGGAGCGGGGGCTTAAATTCAAGCGGGTGAAGGTTTCCCGAAGCAGCTTTTCCGCATCCTGCTTGAGCCGGCAGTGTTGGTGGATATGCCGGGGCACCATGTGGGCATTGCAGTGGAAGTCCCGGGATTTGAAGCGGGCATGCTGGACCTCCCGGGCCCCTTCCACCCTCCTGCGTATATCCGCCGACGCCTCGGCCCCGCCGCCCCAGGACAGGGCTTCAAAGGGCAGGGGCGGGACGGCGATGTACATATCGATCCGGTCCATAAGGGGCCCCGACAGGCGGTTCCGGTGCCGGTTAATGACGCCGTCGGAGCAGGTGCAGCGGCCCGTCCCCAGCCGGCCGCAGCTGCAGGGGTTCATGGCCGCCACCAGGGTAAAGGCGCTGGGGAAGCGGACGGTCCCCTGAGAGCGGGAGATGGTGACAAACCCTTCCTCCAGGGGCTGGCGCAGCAGCTCCAGAACGTTTTTGTGAAACTCGGGCAGCTCGTCCATGAAGAGGACGCCGTTGTGGGCCAGGGTCACCTCCCCCGGCCGGGGGAACCGGCCGCCCCCCACCAGGGCTGCCATGGAGATGCTGTGGTGGGGGCTGCGGAAGGGCCGCTGCTCCAGCAGGGCCTCCGCCCCGGGAAGCAGCCCGGCGGTGCTGTAGATCTTGGTCACTTCCAGGCTCTCCTCCCGGTTCATGGGCGGCAGGATGGAGGGCAGGCAGCGGGCCAGCATGGTCTTTCCCGCCCCCGGCGGACCCACCATCAGCAGGTTGTGGCCGCCAGCAGCGGCGATTTCCACGGCCCGTTTGGCCCCCTCCTGGCCCTTCACATGGCAGAAATCCTCCCCCTGGCCCCTCTGCCCCCTCCCTTCCCCGGGGGCGAAGGGAGGCAGCCGGCGCAGGGCCAGGCCTTTTACCACCTGGTTCAGGTCATCGGCCGGGTATACCGGGAGGTCCCCCGCCAGGCAGGCCTCTGCCGCATTGTCCCGGGGCAGGACCATCCCCTTTAGCCCCAGGTTCCGGGCCAGCAGGGCCATGGGTAAAACCCCCCGGACGGGACGGAGCCTGCCGTTTAAGGACAGCTCCCCTACAAAACAGAGGCCCTCCAGGGCGGCCTGGGGCAGCTGTTCCGACGCCGTCAGGATCCCCAGGGCCATGGGCAGGTCAAAATGGGGCCCCTCCTTCTTCATATCCGCCGGGGAAAGGTTCACGGTAATGCGGCGAACGGGAAACTGGAAGCCGCTGTTGCGCAGGGCCGCCTTCACCCGGGAACCCGCCTCCTTGACGGCAGGGTCCGGCAAGCCCACCACGTTGAAGGCCGGCAGCCCCCGGGAGATGTCCACCTCCAACTGAACGGGGAAACCGTCGATACCCAGCAGCGAAAAGGTCCTGGTAGCGGCCAGCACAGCCCTGCCCCCTCTCCCTCGTCCTGGTAAAATTTTACCACAAACATATGTTCGAGTCAAGAAAAACCTCTCATCCGGAGAGGTTTTTGTCTTTTCAATGTTTTCTTTTACCCGGAACCCTAGAAGAAGTTTCGCGAGAGGTTGTGGATGTGCCGGCCCAGCTCCCGGATTCCTT
>PWVN01000060.1 GCA_003561835.1 Syntrophomonadaceae bacterium | reverse complement strand
TGGCCCTGACGGTGAGTTTCGCCCTCCTCACCTCCCTCCTGGCCTCCCTGACCCTGGTTCCCCTGCTGGCCTCCCGGTTTCTCTCTCCCGCCCCCACTCCCCGGAAAAACCCGCCCAAGGGAGGGGGTTATTCGTACCTGTACAGCCGTGCCCTGGGCCGTCTCCTCCAGAACCCCCGGCCCGCCCTCGCCCTGGTCCTCCTGTTCCTTGGGGCATCCCTGTATTTTTTGCCCCGGATCGGGTCCGAATTCCTGCCCCCCATCGATGAGGGGATCGTCAACATCAGCATGGAACTCCCCCCCGACACACCCCTGGCCGCCACCGCCGCCCGGGCCGCCGCGGTGGAGGAGAAACTCCTGCAGGTGGAAGGGGTAAAAAGCGTGAAGACGGCGGCGGGTACCGGGTCCAGCCTGGGGGCCGGGGGCTTTGGCAGCCTGGCCGGCAACCAGGCCCGGCTGGAGGCCCTGCTGGCCCCGCCCTTGGAGCGGGAGCAGACGGCCCGGGAGGCGGCGGATGCCATCCGGGACCTGCTGGCCGGGGAGGAGGGTACCCTCTTCAAAGTGGAGGAATCCCGCCAGTCCAGCGGCGGGGGGTTCATGGAGAACCCCGTGAGCATATCCCTGCGGGGCCCGGACCTGGGGGTCCTGGAGGATTTGAGCGCTGGGATTGCCGCCGCCGTCGAGCGGGTGCCCGGCACCCGGGAAACGGTCAGCAGCTTTCAGGTGCGCAGGCCCGAGGTCATCACCTCCGTCCGCCGGGAGGAGGCGCTGAGGATGGGCGTCTCTCCCCTGGAGGTGGCCGCCTACCTGCGCACAGCCCTCCAGGGGCAGCAGGTGGGGCGCCTTTTGGCCTCCGGCGGCGAGCAAACCATCTATTTGAAGGTGGAACCGGAGCGCTGCAGTTCCCTGGAGGCCCTGAAGGCCCTGCCCTTTATCCCCACCGCCTCCCGGCCTCTTCCCGCAGCCCTCCCGGCGTCAGGCAGTGGCCCCTACGCGGCCCTTGCTGCCCCCACCCTCCCCGCTTTCCCCGTCCGCCTCGGGGAGCTGGTGGAATTTACGGAAGCCCGGGGGCCCCTGGCCATCCGACGCTCGGACCAGATGCGCTCCGCCTACATCGAATCCCAGGTCAGCGGCCGGGATGTGGGCAGCGTCATCGCCGACATCCGCCGGGAGCTGACGGGCCTGGACCTGCCCTACGGCTATACCCTGGAGTTTGAGGGGGAGCAGCGGCTGATGGAGGAGGCTTTTGCCGACCTGCGCCTCGCCCTCCTCCTTTCCCTCTTTCTCGTCTATATGATCATGGCGGCCCAATTCGAATCCTTGCGCCAGCCCTTTGTCATCATGTTCACCCTGCCCCTGGCCCTGACGGGCATCATCGGCGGCCTCCTCCTCTCGGGCCGTCCCTTTTCCGTGCCCGTCTACATCGGCATCATCATGCTGGGGGGGATCGTCGTCAACAACGCCATCGTCATGCTGGACCACATCAACCGCCTGCGCCGGAAGGGGGAAGAACTCCGGGCAGCCGTCATCGAAGGGGCCCGGGTGCGCCTGCGCCCCATCCTCATGACCTCCCTGACGACCCTGCTGGCCATGTTCCCCCTGGCCCTGGGTCTGGGGAGCGGCGCCGAGATTCAGGCGCCCCTGGCGGTGGTGGTGGCCGGAGGCCTCTTCACCTCCACCCTGCTCACCCTTTTCGTGGTCCCGGCCCTGTACTACCTGGTGGAAAGGAGGTGGCAGCATGGCTGATATTAAATGCACCGTTTCCAACTGCGTCTATTACAGGGATCTGAAATGCCACGCCGACATGATCGAAGTTAACACCATGGATGGAGGCATGGAGTGCAGCAACAGCGAAGGCACCTGCTGCGACACCTTCCGCCCGGCCCGGGAAGGGAAATAGCCAGAAAAATACATTTACTTTTTCCCGAGAAAAATGTATAGTAAATTTAGGCATTTACTGGCAGTCCCTGATCCGCCTTCGAGGAGAAACCGGAATTTTCTCCCGGGCGGGAAACCTCCAGCCTTGAAGCTGGGGGTCTGTAGAACGGAACCTGTACACCGAGAGAGAGGAGAACCTGTATGGAAAATATGAGCAAATCTCGTATGCAACCGCAGCACAGCCTTTTGGGGGGTGCCGGCCTGGTATACCTGGCGGCCCTTATTTTTACTCCGGGGGGGAATACCTTCCTCCTGGTCCTGCCCCTTTTGCTGGGCCTCACCGGGTACTTCCTGGTGGACCGCCTGGGCCGGTCCCCCCGGGATTTGAGCGACATCATCACCGTCATGACGGTGGCAGGCAGCATCTACACCCTGTTCTTTTTCCTGCTCCTTTTGCCCGAAAGGAACCTGCCGGGCTTTGCAGACCCTTATTTCCGGGCAGCCCTGTACCTGGACGGCGATACCCGGGGCATCCTCCTGGTCGTCCTGCTCCTTTTCAACCATCTGACCTGGAGTTTTAACATCAAAAACTACTTTTGGTTGGTACGGGCCCCCATGTCCTTCCTCTTCCTGCTGGCCATCCTGATGCTCTCATCCTTCAGGACATGGATCCTCCTGCCGCCGGCCCTCCTCTTCTTCCTGCTGATGACCCCCCCGCCCCGCCGGATCCGGGTCATCATCAGCTTTATCCCCTCGGTTCTGGCCGCCTTTTTCATCACCCCCGTCCTGGGTATGGCCGCCGGCCGGGGACAGCTTCTGGACTGCATCATCTGGGTCATGACCGGGATGGTCCTCACCATCGTGGGCAGTTTCTTTATCGGACTCATCAACCGGACCAGCCCTTACCAGAAGGCCTTCTTCTTCGTGGTCTTCTTCGCCTTCTTCATCCTCTTCACCAGCGTTTATTTCTATGCCCTCCTGGCCTTCTCCACCCCGGCCGGGGAGGCTTCCCCCAGCCTGATCCGCATCGTGCCCCAACCTATCCTCACCTATTTCCAGGCTCCGGAGGCCCGTCTCGGGATCCCCGGCCTTCAGGGGCTGAGGCTCTGGGCTTCCTGGCTCCTGGGGCTGCCCTGGGTTTTGTTCCTGCGGGACCGCCTCCTGGAATACAGGTCGGAAAAAGACGCCCAGCACATGACCTTTTCCGCGGGCCTCCTGGCTTCGGGAGCCCTGATTTTCCTGCACACAACCTACGCTCCCGCCCTGCTGGTGGGCTGGCCGGCCCTCCTGTCCTGGCCCCTTCTGGGCGCGAAGCTTCACCCGCCTCCGGAGGCTCTCCTCGCCCCGGCAGGGAAGGGCGGGAAATAAAAGGAAATAGGGGAGGAATTTGCCATGCGGATTGCCCTGGCCCAAATTAACCCCCGTCTCGGGAGATTTGCCCAAAATCTGGAACACATCGCTGCCGTTATCCAGGAAGCCCGACTCCGGGATTCCCACCTGGTGGCCTTTCCCGAAGCGGCCCTGACAGGGTACGCCTTCCGCTCCCGGGAGGAGACCCTGGAACTGCTCCCCGGGGACCTGGCGGCAAGGGCTGTGGACGTCGTCAGCCGCTCCTGCGGGGAATCCCTGGTCCTTCTCGGCCTTATCGAGAGGGAGGGGGAAGAAATTTTCAATACCGTCCTCTTGATCTCCTCCAAGGGGCTTGTGGCCCGCTACCGCAAGGCCCACCTGCCCTACCTGGGGGTGGACCGCTTTGTCACCCCGGGGCCGGAGCCCCCCCTGGTGGTGGACACCCCCTTTGGCCGCCTGGGGGTGCTGATCTGCTTCGAGCTCCGCTTCCCCGAGGTGGCCCGGGTCCTGGCCCTTAAGGGGGCCGACATCATCTTTAACATCACCAACTGGCCCCAGGGCGCCGAGGCCAATGCCACCTTCATCGGCCGCACCCGGGCTTTGGAGAACCGGGTTTTCCTTGCCTCCTGCAACCGCTGCGGCATGGAGCGGGGGGTCCAGTTCATCGGCCGCAGCCAGGTGCTAAGCCCCGAAGGCCGCATCCTGGCCAAAGCAGGCCCGGGGGAGGAAATCCTCTACGCGGACGTCGATTTGTCCCTGGCCCGGGAGAAGAGCGTCATCAAGCAACCGGGGGAATACGAGATGCACCTCTTCCGGGAGAGGAAGCCCCACCTCTATCATGCCCTGACGCAAACAGATGGAACGGAGGAGGATTCCCCGGAGGAAAAGTGAAGGCAGGAATGCCAAGTCGCAGGCACCTGGCATTTACCCGAACCCAGGCGGGGCCCTTCGCCCGGACGGCCCAATCGTGCCTTTCGGTCTCATTTCCCGGGCCCGGGTTCTTTTTCACCATGTGAAGCCCTTTCTGCCTGGAAAAAGAAAAACGGGGGAGGAATCATCCCCTGTTTTCGAGAATACTACAATAGAATTTGGGTTTATTTCCCCCTTGACTTCGCAATCATTCCAGCAGGTTCCGACCATTTCTCCAGATAAGGGTTTGCCCGTTCCTTAATCCGACAAAAAATATATGAAAAATAACAAGAATCATCACGGGCGTAAAAAATCACTGTGAGGTGTTTGTTTTGACCCAGGAATCCCGAAAAATCGCGTTAGACAGGGCCGTGACCTTGAAGGAGAGCATCAAGGAGTACCTGGAGGCCCGCCCGGCCATCCCCACGGGTTTTACCCTCAAGAAGGAGTATGCTGCCTCCAGAAAGCGGATCATGGAGATTTTTAAGGCCACCGGGGAGGAGTGGGGGGATTGGCACTGGCAGATATCCAACCGGGTTTCCAGCGTGGATGCCCTCTCGAAATTCCTGAACCTGAGCCCCGAGGAAGCCCGGCAGATTGAAGAGGTGGGCCAACGGTTCCGCTGGTCTGTGTCTCCCTACTATTTGAGCTTGATGGACCCTGATGACCCCAAATGCCCCGTCCGCCGGCAGGCTGTCCCCTCCATCAACGAGATTCACGACACCTACGGCAAGGATGACCCTATGGCGGAGGAGTTCACCTCCCCTGCGGACAATATAACGCGGCGCTACCCGGACCGCCTGATCATCAACGTCACCAACCAGTGCGCCATGTACTGCCGCCACTGCCAGCGCCGCCGCAACATCGGGGAGGTGGACCAGCCCGTATCCGAGGCGGAACTGCAGAAGGCCCTGGACTACATCCGGGCCAACGAGGAGATCCGGGATGTCCTGGTTACCGGGGGAGACCCCCTGACTCTCTCGGATGACCATATCGACTGGATTCTCACGGAACTGGGGAAGATTCCCCACGTGGAGGTGAAGCGCATCGGCAGTCGCACCCCCGTCACCATGCCCCAGCGCATCACCCAGAAGCTCTGCGACATGCTGGAGAAGCACCACCCCTTTTACCTGAATACCCACTTCAACCACCCCAAGGAAGTGACCCAGGAAGCCATGGAGGCCTGCCGCCGCCTGGCCAAGGCGGGCATCCCCCTGGGCAACCAGGCCGTCCTCCTTCGGGGCATCAACAACAACCCCCATGTCATGAAGAAGCTGAACCAGGAACTCCTGCGCATCCTGGTGAAGCCCTACTATATCTTCCACGCCAAGCTGGTGAAGGGGACCACCCACTTCGTAACCCCCGTCCAGGACGGCATTGAGATCATGGAGTACCTGCGGGGGCAGACCTCCGGGTTGGCCATTCCCACCTATCTCATCAACGCCCCCAGGGGCAAGGGGAAAACCCCCATCCTGCCCAACTATCTCATCTCCTGGGGATCGGATTACGTGGTCATCCGTAACTGGGAGGGAGAGGCGTTTCGGTATCCCAACGTGAATCCGTTATAGCGAAACATCATGAACCGATAAGCATCATTCATATTGAAAGGGGGTAAAAGGGCTTCATCAATGTTTGAATAAACTATTTTAATATATGCTAGCTATGCTATAATTATTAAAGCAAGCTACTCGGTGCCTCACAAGCTCACAGGAGGGCAAAGAAAATAAATCAATCTCAGGGTAGAGACCCTTATCTCGACAAT
>PWVN01000156.1 GCA_003561835.1 Syntrophomonadaceae bacterium | reverse complement strand
TCCCGGTCAAAATGCCCGGCGTTGCACAGGATAGCCCCATCTTTCATGCCCTGTATGTGGCTTTCGCTGATGACATTGATAGAACTGGTAACGGTGATGAAAAAATCACCCAAGGGTGCCGCTTCAAGAAGGGGCATGACCCGGAAACCGTCCATCATGGCCTCCAGGGCCCGGATGGGGTCCACTTCCGTCACGATGACATTTCCGCCCAGGCCCCGGGCCCGGTCGGCCACCCCTTTGCCGCACCACCCGTAACCCGCCACCACCACGTTTTTCCCTGCCACCAGCAGGTTGGTGGTCCGCATGATGCCGTCCCAGACGGACTGGCCCGTCCCGTGGCGGTTGTCGAAGAGGTGCTTGCAGTAAGCGTCGTTGACGGCCATCATGGGAAAGGTCAATCTCTTCTCCCGGGCCATGGCCCTCAGGCGGATCAGGCCCGTGGTGGTCTCCTCGGCTCCGCCCAGGATGCCCTGCCGCAGGGGTTTCATCTCCTCCCTGTGGAGCAGGGCAACCAGGTCCCCCCCGTCATCGATGATGAGGTCAGGCCTGGTCTCCTGCAGGTTTTCCCGTAAAAATTCCTCATACTCCGCCGCCGTGGCGTTGTACCAGGCGTAGACGCCGATGCCTCCCCGGGCCAGGGCTGCCGCCACATCGTCCTGGGTGGACAGGGGGTTGCTGCCGGAGATGGTCACCCGGGCCCCCCCTTCCGCCAGCACCCGGCAGAGATAGGCGGTCTTGGCCTCCAGGTGGAGGCAGATGGAAATCCGGTGGCCGGCAAAGGGCTTTTTCCGCCGGTATTCCTCCCGGAGGGTTCCCAGAAGGGGCATGTGCTTTTCCACCCAGGTGATTTTCGCCTCTCCCCCTCCCGCCAGGTTTTCATCGCGGATGATGCTCATGAAAGGCCTCCTTTGCCTCAGGTTACTTAAAGTTTCGTGTAGGCAGACAAATTTTCCTGCATTTCCAGGAATTAATTTAATCTGGAAACCCTCTGCCCCCTGGATTTTCTCTTGCCGAGCTCCAGGGTTCTGATGTACTGGGAGATGGCCTTCTCCCGCTGGTTCAGCAGGTGGTAGACGACTCCCAGTTCAAAGTTTACCAGAAAATCCCCGGGGTTCAACCTCCAGGCCTCTTCCAGGTGGGGCAGGGACTTCTCATGGTCTTTCAGGTACTGGTAGGCCTTCCCCAGGTAGAAGTGGATTTCCCAGTCATCGGGGTAGTGCTCCAGGGCTTCCCGGAAGTGCTCGATGCTCTCCCGGTAGCGGCCCAGGTTGTACTGGGTGGCCGCCAGGTTGAAGGAGGCTTCCTTAACCTCTTTTGAGCGTTCCCTGGCCAGGTGGAACTCTTCCAGGGCCTGCTCATATTTCTTGCCCTCGGCATAGATATTGCCCAGGGCATTGTAGACCATACCCTGCAGCAGGGGGTCTTCCGTCAGGGCCAGGACCAGGCGGAATTCCTTTTCCGCTTCTTCGTGGTTCCCTTTATGGCTGTAGACATGGGCCAGCAGAAAGTGGCCGATGATGAAGTCGGGTTCCATCCGGACCAGTTGCTCAAACTCCCGGATGGCCTCCTCCAGCATGTACAGGTCGTAGAACCCCAGGCCCCGTTTGAAGGAGGATATGGAGGCATCTTTGCGCATGCCGCCAAAGGGTTCCTGGGATGACGGCTCCCCCTCCGGGACATCCGCCGCCTCTTTCTTCCCTGCCTGGCCCGTTGGGGGTCCCTGGGCGGGGCCTGCCGGTTCCTCCAGGCCCAGGCCCTGAAAGAACATATCGGGGAGCTCGTCGGGCAGCTTGAGCCCGTAGCTGTCCTGCATCTGGTTCACCCGCTCCTCGAAAGAGAGCCAGGACTGGATGCACTGGTCCATGACCTTGCGCAGGTCCAGCAGACGACGGGAAAATTCCTCCTTTTCCTCATTGCTGCTGTTGTCTTTCAGCTGCTTTTCGATGCTGTCCACCTCGGCAAAAATCTCGGCAAATTTGTCCTTGAACATTAAAAAACGCTCCTCCGTGCTCATGATGCTTTTATTGTTACCATCCCGGCAATAAAAAAACAGCATCACGCATGATGCTGTTGGGGCAGGATTTATGCCCGGATGTTCAATATTTCCTCAACCTCTTCCCTGTCGGCGTCCATGGTAAAGCTGATCCCGCTGATGTCCGCCGCCTCCCGGGTGAGGGCCGCAATATCCCCTCGGGATATATACTCCAGGGCAAACTTGCGGCTGCCGCACATGAGTTGCTGCAGGCCCTGGGCCAGCCGCTCATAGTAGGTGTACAACCCCAAAGCTCCCGGAGGGACCTGCTGGAAGACGTCATGGCCGAGCCTCTCTTTTAGTTCGGCGGCAGTTACAAAGACCTCCTCCAGGCTGTTTCCAAAACGCTGCACATAAACGGGCAGTTTGTCCTTTTCCAGATGCCTTCCCAGAGTTTTCCCCACCATGGCAGCAGCCAGGGGGGCTCTCGCCATACCGATGAGTTTCACGTAGGGCGCCCCCAGGGCAAGGCCTTTGAAAATCTGGTCTTCCAGGATAAAACCGCCGGCAAGGGCGATATCAGGCACGTATTCGCCTTTTGCCGCCAGCTTGCTGCAGCACTCATGCAGAAGGGAATGGAGCTCTACCGAAGGGATCCCCCACTCGTTCATCATCCTCCAGGGGCTCATGCCCGTGCCGCCGCCGCTGCCGTCCACCGTCAGCAGGTCAAGTTTTGCCAGGGAGGCAAATTTCACGGCCCGGGCCAGGTCGGCAGGCCTGTAGGACCCGGTTTTCAGGAAGATATATTTGGCCCCGGCTTGTCGTAGTTCTTTAACCCTTTGCAGGAAGGATTCCAGGCTGACCATGCCTACCCGGGAATGCCTTTCAAATTCTTTGAAGGCCCCTTTTCTAAAAGCGGAGATCACGCTGGGTTTTTCCGGATCAGGAAGGACAATATACCCCCGCGCTTTTAAAAGCTGGGCCTTCTCCAGGTTCGTGATCTTCACTTCCCCGCCGATATCTTTTGCTCCCTGCCCCCACTTGATTTCCACCGCTTCCACTCCCAATTTGGAGACGGCATATTCCTGTACGCCCAACCTGGTGTCCTCAATATTGGCCTGAACAACAATGGCGCCGTAACCGTCCTGCTGCCACTCTTTAAAAAGCTTTACCCTCCTGGCCAGGTCCGCCGTATGCACAATCCTGCCATTTTTAAAGGCAGCCTCTTCATCCATCCCCCCCACGTTTTCACCGACGGTAAGGAGGGTCCCTGCCAGGGCAGAACCGACGGCCAGCCCCTCCCAGTTGTTCTTGGCCACATCTGTTGAACCCAGTCCCGGAATCACAAAGGGCAGTTTGAGCTTGATCCCTTCTCCCCGGCCAATTTTCCGTTCCAGGTTGACGTTGGGGAAAATTGCCAGGTCGCTGCTGGCTTCAATCCCCGCTGCCCCCACGGCAGTTCCCATGATGGTGAAGTGGGAATAATCCACCGGGTAGTTTTTTTCGGAGGCGGTGGTAATGGCGCCGAAGGGTTGGGGGTAAAGGGTCTCATGCCCCCTGTAGGCAGACTTGCCGATCTCGCACATGCCGATGCAGCCATCAACACAGGTAACGCACATGCCGCTGAAAGGGCTGATGGAATCCTGGGTCCGGTTTTTGGACAGGGTAGCCGCCGAAGCATTCAATTTGGATAAAGACATGAAAATTCTCCTCTCAGATAATACTGTGACGCGGCAGATGATTCATCGCTATTCCTCTGCGACCTTCCCGATCTCACAGGCTGCACAGGGGGTCAAGGAACACATGGCGTCATCAAAAGAGTCAAGGCAGGGTGGAGAAAGGTTGAGGCAGGCATTGCAGATAGGGCTTTTTTCCTCCGGTCCCTGGCACCTGGCCTGGCAAACGGGGCAAATGTACATGCAGCCTCCACAGAGTTTGCATTCTTCCGATTTTTTGTTGAAGGCGCTGCCGATCCTCCGCTCCGCCCCCCGGCCCACAAAGCCGATGGCTTTCGCCTGCATCTGTTCTTCACACATCCGGATACAGAGGCCGCAGAGGATACAGTCATCATGTTTTTGTTTAAAGCGGACCCGGGTAACCGCGTGGCTGGAAGCCAGGTCCTGAAGGACTTTGGACGACGGGCAGGTGGCCAGGTATAGTTCGATCAATAGTTTTCGGGTCTGCATGACCTTACTGCTGTGGGTTCGCACCTGCAAACCTTCCCGGACAGGATATGTGCAGGAAGATACCAGGCGGGAGCGATGGGGAGGGCCGATTTCCACGAGGCACAGGCGGCAGGCCCCGTAGGGGCTCAATCCTTCGTTATAACAGAGGGTAGGGATCTCCACGCCGTAAAAACTGGCCGTTTCCAGGAGGGTGGCCCCCTCCTGGGCTGCAACATCCAAACCGTTGAGGCTGATTGTGGTCACCGTATCACCTTCCTATTCCTTGATGACAGCTGCAAACCGGCACACTTCCAGGCACATACCGCACTTGAGGCATTTCGCATCATCTATCTTGTGGTCCCTGTTCTTGCTGGCGGAAATGGCCTGGGCCGGGCAAATTTTCAGGCATGCCCCGCAACCTGTACACAGGGTTGCATTGATGCTGAAGCGTAACAGCTCCCGGCAGACCCCTGCAGGGCATCTTTTCTCCAGGATATGGGCCATGTACTCTTCTTCGAAGTAGCGGAGCGTCGAAAGCACCGGGTTTGCCGAGGTCTGGCCCAAACCGCACAGGGTTGATTCCTTCACCAAAAGAGCCAGCTCTTTCAATAGTTCCAGATTTTCCACCGACCCCTTCCCCCGGGTTATGTCTTCAACCATGTCCAGCATCCTGCTGATCCCTTCACGGCAGGTAAAACAGCAGCCGCAGGATTCATCCCGCAAAAAATTGAGGAAATAACGGGCGATATCTACCATGCAGGTTTCTTCGTCCATGACGATCATGCCGCCGGAACCCATCATGGAGCCGGCCGCTGCCAGTTCTTCAAAGTCGGCGGGGTAGTCCAGCAATCCTTCCGGCAGGCAACCTCCCGAAGGCCCCCCCGTTTGCACAGCTTTGAATTTTTTCCCTCCCTTGATGCCCCCGCCAATATCGAAGATGATTTCCCGCAGGGGCATTCCCAGGGGGACCTCCACCAACCCTGTCTGTAGGACTTTCCCGACCAGGGAGAAAATTTTCGTTCCCCCGGACTTCTCGGTTCCCAAACGGGCGTA
Source organism: Syntrophomonadaceae bacterium (assembly GCA_003561835.1). Taxonomy (GTDB): domain Bacteria; phylum Bacillota; class Dethiobacteria; order PWVN01; family PWVN01; genus PWVN01. The sequence continues at coordinate 756 of PWVN01000156.1, read as the reverse complement.
CTCTTCGGAACCATGGCGCAAGATCGGGGGGATATTGGCCAGGGATTCCACATTGTTAATGACGGTGGGCCTGTTCCTGTAACCCCTTTCCGCCAGATGGGGAGGTTTCTGCCGGGGCTCGCCGACCCGGCCTTCCACCGAGGATACCAGGGCCGAGGTTTCCCCGCAAACAAAGGCCCCGGCCCCCACGCTTAACGTTACGTGAAAATCAAAACCTGAGTTCAAGATATTTTGCCCCAGGAGCCCCAGGTCCTCCGCCTGGGCAATGGCTTTCCTGACTTTGGCCACGGCTGTGGGATATTCGGACCGTATATACACAATACCCTCCCCGGCGCCGGTGGCATAACCGCCGATGAGCATGCCCTCCAGAACCGAGTGGGGATTTCCTTCCAGCAGGCTCCGGTCCATAAAGGCCCCGGGGTCCCCTTCATCCGCGTTGCAGATGATGTACTTTTCCCGTGCCGATGCCTCGAAACATTCCTCCCATTTCAGAGCAACGGGGAAACCCGCCCCCCCGCGGCCCCTCAGGCGGGATTTCTTTACTTCTGCGATAATCTCGTAAGGCTCAAGCATAGTGAGGGCCCTGGCGGCACCCAGGTAGCCCCCCTGGGCCAGATAATCTTCAATTCTTGTGGGGTCAATCCTGCGGTTATCTCCCAAGAGCCTTTGGTGCTGTTTTTTGTAGAAGGGGATATCCCCAAGCTTTGGGATCTTCTCTCCTGTTACAGGGTCCTCGAACAAGAGGCGCGGGATGAT
>PWVN01000278.1 GCA_003561835.1 Syntrophomonadaceae bacterium | reverse complement strand
ACGCCAAAGGAAGCCCCGCCGGCCAGCATGCTGACGGCGATGAACTGGGAGGAACCGGCAAAGACCATCACCGACATGAGGGCCGTCATGTGGGGCGGGATCCCGGCCTGGCGGGCCAGGATGCCGAAGGCCACAGCGATGGGCACAAAACCCAGGACCACCGGAAGGGCGTCCCGGGAACCGGCGCGAAAACCCAATACTGCTTTCATAGGAATTCCCCCTGAGCAACAAAGTAATTTCTCTTACCTTCGTCCTTTGGGGCAGAAATCCTTCTAAAAAAAGAAATACCCGAACCCCGCAGGCAAATTTCCCTCCAGAATTCGGGCCTTCCCGCGCCTCATCAAAAAGCAAGGAAAGCCGAGTAAGTTTACTTTTGGGGTCAGGCCTTAAAGTAAACTTACTCAGCCCAGCAAAAATAGAAAAAATGGGACAAGGTCCCTGTCCCCCCTGTCCCTCCCCTAGGCTAGGCCCCCCGGGACCAGAAATAGCAGGGCATATTGCTCATGTCTTCCCCTGCCTTGTTCAACATCTGCCTGGCAGGGTCCCGGTCCTGGGTCAAAAGGGAAACCACCACCAGGGTGAGGATGCTGATGACAGCGGCAGGGACCAGGGCGATGAAGATGGCATCATCCACGGCCCAGGTCATGTACGCCTCCCCTTCCACCAGCACATCCAGGTTGTAATCCATGGTGGTGGGCAGGAAGTAAAGGTAAAAGCCGACCCAGAACACCAGGCCCGCGAAGAAGGAGGCTAGAGCGCCGGTGGCATTGGCTTTTTTCCAGAAGTACCCGAAGGCATAGGCGGCAAAGATGGTGGCCAGCTGGATGCCCCCGGAGAGGACAATCAGTTTATAGACCGTCTCGAAGTAGAGGGCGATGGCCATGGCAAAAAGGGTGACGATGGGAATGGCGATCCGGATGACCTTCAAAATGTCTTCCGAGGTGGCCTGGGGCCGGATGTTTTTGTAGATGTTGTTGCCGATCAGGGTGGAGATGATGAGGGCGTTGTCCCCGGAGGTACTGACGATGGCCGCCGCCAGGGAGACGATGAAAAGAATCCCCGCCCAGGCCGGTAGGAAGCTGTAGGCCGCCCAGGGCAGCACATATTCCGCCTGGTCCACGGGGGCATCCAGGCCGTAGGTGAAGACGGCTATACCGATCATGACGGGTATCATGCCGATGACCAGGTAGAGGACGCCGCTGGTCAGAAAGCCCCGAACCGCCGTCTTCTCATCCTTGGCGGCCAAGGCCCGCTGCATCAGGACCTGGCTCGGCACATCCCCCAGGGACAGGGCAGACCAGGCCGAGATGTAGAGGAGAATCCCCAAAAAGCCAGGGTACCAGAGGTAGCCCTCCTCCCCTCCCAGGGGGAACATGGACCAGGTGGGCAGTTCCGCCCAGTTCTCGGCGATGCTGACAAAGTTGGCAAAGCCCCCCACCTCCCCCATGACGACGGGGAACATGACCACCAACCCCGCGATAATCAGGACAAACCCGATGGCATCCACCCGGGAGAGGGCCCACAGGCCCCCGGCGCTGGTGACGATGATGATGGCCACGGTGGCCACGATGACCGCCGTCTGCATGGAGAAGCCGGTGGTCAGATAGACGATGATTCCCAGGGCCACCAGCTGGCCTCCCAGCCAGGCCAGGGCCGAGAGGATCTGGATAATGGTGTAGCAGAAGCCCACCGTCTTGTTGTAGCGAGCATCGAAGAAATCGGTGATGGTGGTGTACCGGGCCTTCCGCATGCGGTAGGCGAAGAAGAGGCCAATCAAAATCATACACAGGGCCGGGGCCCAAGGGTCAAAGATAACCCCCTGCATGCCAAAGAGGTACCCATACCCCGCCGCCCCCATCATGGCACCAGCACAGATCCAGGTGGCGATGATGGAGGGAACCATGTACATAAAGGTGAGCTGCCGGCCGGCCACGCAAAGGTCTTCGGCATCGTGGATTCTGCGGCTGTAGAAAAACCCCATGAAAATGATGATAGCCATGTAGATTCCCAAGAAGAGCAAAATCCAGTTGGCCGTTGAAAATACATTCAGAATAGAGTCTTCCATCCCTGTATGCCTCCTTTTTTTGTTATCCTCCTGAAACGGGGGGATAAAGGGTCCCTCTATCCCCCTCCATGAGGGGGGTATCCACGCCAGCCTTCACCCCGTTTACCACCAGAAGGCTGGTTTTCTCCCGGGGGAGGGACAGTCGCTTCAGCACATCGGCCACGGCCGCCCCCTCCAAAAGCTGCATGTCTGTGCTATCTTCTCCCTGAGAATAGCGGCTCAAGGGGCCCTTCAGGGTAACCTCAACCGTAAGAGACATCCTAAAGGCCCAGTTCCTTTTTCTTTTTCTCGCTCGCGGACCCGTCTTCCTGCCAACCCCGCAGGATATATTATTCTGCTAGCATCCTGTCAAACTCCTCCCGGGGCAGCACCCTCCCCGCCGTGGCCCCACTCTGCAGGGGATCCTTGAAGATCCTCTCCGGCAGGGAATCGTCCCCGCCGGTGAAACCTTCCCGCTGGTTGAAGAGACGGGCGATGTTGACCCCTCTTTCCCCCGTCTTTTCCAGCTCTGCCGCGGTGAAGTTCTCCCCTGTCACCAGGGAGAGGACTTCCGCCAGCCCAACCCGCAGCTGATACAGGCCTTTTTGCCGGCATCCGGGGAATGCATCCCCCCCGGAAACAGAGCAATAAGCGTACCAAAGAAAAAACCCCTCTCCAGGGGCTTTTTGTAAGGGGTTTTCCGTTTTTCCGTTTCTGAAAATTCTCAATTGTAAGCCCCCGGATGGGCCAAAGGAAAACAAGCCCGTGTCGAATAATTATTTCCAGGCCGGAAGGCCCCTTCTTTACACCTTCACGACGCCCTCCGTTTCCTCCTCCTCCTCCGCCAATTCATCCGCCTCCACGATCCTCTCCACCGTGATATCCACCTTCTCCACCGTATAGCCCGTCATCTCCTGGATGGTTTTGTTCAACTGCCGGCGGATCTCCCCCACCAGGGCGGGAATCTTGGCACCGTAGAGAACCGCCAGGCGCAGTTCGTAGGAAACCCGGCCAAATTCCGCATCCTTATTCGGTTCCATCTTTTTCACCTGGATCTGGGCCGTGGGTTTTTCTGCAAAGATCTTGGAAATCCCGCCCAGGGGCCCCTTCTTCTCCGGCTTGATCACATCCTCCAGGTCCTGGAGCACAATCTGGGCCGCCATCAGGAAGACGTTTTCGTTAATCATGGTATTCCCTTTTACGTTCACCGAGAAAACCTCCTTCTGCTTTGCTTATGTAATCCTTATTACACTTGCCCGGGGAATATGCCGGGAGAAATGCGGGGCAAACCCCGGGCCCTGCGGGGCAAAAGCCCCCCGGCCGGACCGGGGGCAGAAGAGAAGGCTGTGTAATTTTGATTATTCGTAAGGATTCGTAAGTATGGAAATCTTTTGATTCAAAATGTATTGTCTGTTTTCCCGCTTGTGTTATAATTTTATTAACATAGATAAATATTTAAGCTGGCAAGTTTTTCTTCACCCGGCCAATACAGGCACAAAAGGGCCTGGGCCAACCATTACAGGCAATACAAATCAACGTTTCCAGAGGAGGGCAATTTATGGAAAAAGTTTGGCTGAAAAACTATGACAGCGGTGTGCCTCACAGTGTGGAATACCCGGACATCAGCCTGTACGAGATGTTTATGGGGACTGTGGAAAAGTACCCGGACCGGCCCTTCACCAGCTTTATGAGAGCAACCCTGACCTATCAGGAAGTATCCCGGCTGATCGACAGGTTTGCCGGTTCCCTGGCCGCCCTGGGGGTCAAGGAAGGGGACAAGGTGGCCGTTCACCTGCCCAACTGCCCGCAATTCATCATTACTTATTTCGCCGCCTTCAAACTGGGGGCCATCAACGTCCCCTGCAACCCCATGTACGTGGCCCGGGAGATGAAGCACCAGTTGAAGGATTCCGGCGCCGAAACTATCATCACTCTGACCCGCTTCTACGGCATGATCAAGGGCATACAACAGGATACCCGGGTGAAACACGTCATCGCCACCAATATCAAGGACTATTTCCCCGGCAAGCTTCGCTTCCTCTACACCCTCTTCAAAGAGAAAAAGGAGGGGGACCGGGTTTCCCTGGCCCCGGAAGACCACAGCTTCATGGGCCTGGTGGAGAAGGGGGATGCGGCGGCGGCCGCCCCGGTCAAAGTTAACCCCGCAAGCCATGCCGTCTACATGTACACCGGAGGGACCACGGGCATCTCCAAGGGGGCTGTCCTCACCCACCGGAACCTGGTGTCCAACTCCTACCAGCTCTTCCACTGGCTGCCGGAAATCGCCCCGGGGGAGGAGTCCATTCTGGCGGTCCTGCCCCTCTTCCATTCCTACGGCATGACCCTGTGCATGAACTTCGCCCTCCTGGGCGCCGCCAAGACGGTCATGCTGCCCCGGTTTGACCTGAAAATGGCCCTGGAGGCCATCCAGAAAGAAAAGATCAACTACTTCCCCGGCGTCCCCACCATCTATGTGGCCATCAACAACTCCCCCGAGACGCCCAAATACGACTTGAGCTCCATCAAGGTCTGCATCAGCGGCGCCGCTCCCCTGCCAGTGGAGGTCCAGAGCAAGTTTGAAAAGATCACCGGAGGCAAGCTCATCGAGGGCTACGGCCTCTCGGAAACTTCCCCCGTCACCCACGCCAACCCCATCGCCGGCCTGAGGAAAGCCGGCAGCATCGGGCTGCCCATACCGGATACGGACATGAAGGTGGTAGACGTGGACACGGGTTAGGACCTGCCCCTGGGAGAGCTCGGCGAGCTTTGCGTCAAGGGGCCCCAGGTCATGGAAGGGTACCTGAACATGCCCGAGGAGACGGCCATCGCCTTGACGGAGGGCTGGTTGAAGACGGGGGACATCGCCCGCATCGACGAGGACGGCTTCACCTATATCGTGGATCGGAAAAAGGACATGATCATCGCTGGCGGCTTCAACATCTACCCCCGGGATATCGAGGAGGTCCTCTTCACCCACCCGAAGATCAAGGAAGCCGTGGTGGCCGGGATCCGCGACCGCTACCGGGGGGAGACCATCAAGGCCTACTGCGTGGCCAAGGAAGGGGAAACCCTGACGGAAGAGGAAGTCATCAAACACTGCAGGGAAAACCTGGCCGCCTACAAGGTGCCCAAGAGGGTGGAGTTCCGCCAGGAACTGCCGAAAACCATGGTGGGCAAGGTGCTGCGCCGGGTTCTAAGGGACGAAGAGGAGAGGAAGTTGGAGGAAAAATCCGGCTGATCCTCCCGAAAAGCCTTAAAGGGACAGCTGAGAACACAGGGAAGCCCCGGCCGGGAGCCGGGGCTTTTTCGTGTCAATGAATCAGGCCAGATTCTCCAGGAAGGCTTCCACCCGAGTCTTGATGCTCTCCGCAGCGAAGTTCCGGGGGTCGCACATATCCGCTTCCACCAGCAGGCCCGGCAGCCCCGTCTCTTGCATCAGGATGCGGCGCAGGGGCAGCTGCAGCTGGGAGTAGGGCTTGCAGGAGCGGTTGGCGTGCATGACAAAGCCGTCCACCCCGTAGTCCCGGGCATCCCGGAGCATCAGGGCGGCCCGGGGTTCAATCCCCTGGTTCAGCATGATCCGGGTGTAGACCCGGGCCATGCTCCGGAAGGGGTCTTCCCCCTCATCCCAGGTCCCGGACCAGGCCCCCGTATAGGTATCCACCACGAAGCAGGCCCCGTATTCGGTAAACATGCTGTAGAAGGAGAGGACTCGGTGCCATATGGCGATGTTGTCCCAGAGAAGACGGAAGTTCTCCTGATAGAGAGCCCCCTCTCCCGCCGCCGCCCGTTCTTCCAGTTCCGCCAGGAGCAGCTGGTAGTAATCCACCGCCTGCCTGGTACCCCGCAGGAGCACGATGGGAGCCATGTTGACGAAAAGGTCCGGGGCGTTGATGGGGGAGGGCCGGTTT
>PWVN01000128.1 GCA_003561835.1 Syntrophomonadaceae bacterium | reverse complement strand
TTTTGACCCTTTTAGTGTCCTAAAAAGGGCACTAGAATTCTCGAGTTGCAATGAATGAGCCCCATTTGAAGTTAATACGACGGCCCCATCCATATGAAGTGCCTCTGGGAAAAAAATAATAAATAAATAAATAATAATGAAAAATTGGAGCCGCATGGCCTTTACCATAGGCAACGCTATAGCGTTGCCTCTGATAAGCCGAAAATATTACGCCTTTTCAATTCATCAGCCCTTTCCCTCTCATGGACTTTCCTCGGGAGATGCCAGCACCCGCAGGATTACTGTGCCACCTTCTCCAGTTCCTTTTGAATGTGGGAGGGCCTGAAGATTTCGTTCAATTCTTCGTCTGAGTAGTGTTGGTATCGCTCCTTTGGTTCCGTCTTTGTTGGAATCTTTTTCACGTAATTCTGTCTGTATTCATTCAGGATAAAGAGCAGCATGATATCCTTTTGAGCCAGCAGCAGGTCTCCCCTGTCGAACCTGGCGCCTTTCTTCAGCAGATGGTCAACCATTTGATAATTTACAGGTTTCAGGGTGTAGGCAACAGATAGAGCGTTATGGGGCATGCCGAAGATACCGGCATGCCTGTCATCGATTCCGGCGCCCTTGCTCAACAGATAGTCTACCATGGCAAAATTGTTGTCCATTACGGCGATCATCAGCAGGGTCATGCCGTCATCACTGCAGCGGTTGATGTCATACCCGTTCTTCAGGGAACTCTCCAGCTTTTTGCAGTCATTCTCCAGGATGAAGCCAAAAACATCTTCTGCAGCGGCCTCTTTTTTGTGGGGTTTCACCTTGTTCAGCCCTCCCTTCCCGATAAATTCGGAAACCGGTGGCAGCTGAATTTTCCCGGTTGCTTTGTAATGTTTTTAGCCTGAGAACGTCAAGCTCCTGAGGAATTAAGGTATTTTCACTGCCGTAACTGGATTATAAGCATTTCTCCGGAGAACATCATTCTACCAGAGGATAATTTTTATTACCCTCATGGTGGAGTTTTTCCTACCCATTCGGTATACCGGGGTGCTCAGGAAAGGCCCGTTCTCATGAAAAGGTGGGGAGCTGCATAGGTGATCCAGAAGGTGGCCAGGGTGCTCTGGGTAAAGATGAGGAGGTGAACCCTGGGAGGCAAGATGAGGTTGAAGCCCAGCATGATCAGGGCCAGAACCCCCAACCCGATCAGGGACCTGGCCAACTGCTGCGGCCAGGGGGCCGAGGTGGGAAATCCCAGGTATTTTCTTTCCAGCAGGTACCCTGTGCCGGCCCCCGCCACGTACCCCATCAGCCTGGGAGCGAAGGAAGCAGGAATGTAGGACATGGCCAGGGGCAGGGCCAGCAGAGCCAGCAAGAGGAGGGGAAAGGGGAAGCGCTCTCCCCAGTTTTCCTCCACCAGCCCGTTCCCCAGCCAGAAAAACAGGGCAATAAAGGCCCCGCCGGTGACAAAGCCGCCCAGAACATCCCCGGGGAAGTGATACCCCAGCATGGTCCGGGAGAGGCCCACCAGGAGCATGATGGTCAGGGACCAGATGGAGAACCAGCGCCTCTGAATCCGGACGGCCAGGTACCCCCAGACACTGACGGCGCCGGAAGCATGGCCGCTGGGAAAGGTGAAGGTGGGGACGGAAACACCCCGGACATCGGGCCGGGGGAGCCTGATAACATCTTTGGGGATTTCGCTGCTGACGAAGATGGACAGGGGCATGACCATCAAGCCCCAAAAACCCAGGGACTTATTGACGGACCAGTAGATCACCGCCATGAAGGCCAGGAAGAACCCCTCGCTCCCCAGGGCGGTGACAAAACGGAAGAAAAAGGCGATGGCCCCGTTGGCCACGGTGACGGAGACCAGGGTGTAGGTAAAGCGAGTGCTCCGCAGCGGCTCCCAGAGGAAATAAAGGATCAACACAACGCCCAGCATGGAAAACCAGAACAACCTGCGGCAGGTCTGCTCCCTGTCCGGGTTTGCGGAAAAATAATTTCGGGTTAACGGCGGCAGCTGCATGATGGACCCCCATTAAAATTATATCCCCTGCGATGATTCTTATTACCCGTCACCTTGAACTTCCTTCACCCAGCGGGCCAGTTGGCTGATGGTGGAGATCCCCAGCTCCCCGGCATGTTCCCGGCGCATCAGGATGGCGCAGGTGTTGTTCACCGGGGCATAATCCAGCCAGACCAGGCCGTTTTCCGCATCCCGCTCCTTGACCAGGCTGTGGGCTTCGACGGAATCCGTCAACACTTCCTCCTCTTGGAAAATGACATTCCAGGCTGTACCGATGTACTCCCAGTACATGTGGATGGTGCCTGCCATCAGGGCATTCCGGTTGGCCTCCGTAAGCCCCAGGCCGGTACCGTCCAGCACGGGGATGCCGGCGGACTGCAGGGCCAACAGGGTAATCTGGCCCAAAACCATCTGTTCGGTATAGTCCTTGGAACCGACGACGACAGGGCTGCCTTCCTGCAGCGGCGACGGGTTTTTCGGGATGATGCCCTTCTCCAGCAGCCACTGGAAGGCGGCCTCCCCGGGTTCCTGCAGTTCGATATCCACCTCATAATTCAAATCGATCATGGCCTGGTTATCCAGCCTGGCCATGATGCCGGCCATGATGTCGGCGATTTCAGGATATTCTGCCAGGACCTCCTCCCGGATGACGGGGGCAGGGTTTAAGGCCGGGAAAAAGGCTTTGTCGTCTTTCAGGGCGATCAGGTCCAGCTCTTTGATCTTCCCATCGGTGGCATTCCCCTTGGCTGCGTCCACGTCTCCCGCCCCCAGGGCCTCATGGGTTAAACCGATGGCCAGGGGATAGACCTTGCCGAACTGAAAATCGTAGGCCTCCCCCAGGGCGGACAGGCCTCCCTCCTCCACGAACTCCGGGTCGGCAGCGAACTTGACCCCCGGAGCTTCCTCCGGGCCCGAGGGCCGGCAGCCGGACAGGAGGACTGCCAGCAGTATAGCCACCGCTGCGATTTTCAAAAGTTCGCAGGTTTTTTTCGTCTGCATAGGAACGACTCCCTTCATCCTGCGAGTTCCAGCTTATCCCGGGCCAGGATCTGCGCAGGGCGCGCCAGCGCCCCAACACCCTGGCTAGAGGCCTGCGATGATATAGAGGGATGCATACCCGGAAAAGAACATAAAGGGGGAATCCCATGTATGAGGCGAAAAGGCTTCGGCCACGGTCATCACCAGGGGGACCACCGCCATGGCAGCGATGAACTGTAAAGCGGAGAAATAGGGATAATGAAAGGCGATGACCACCAGGCCCGTCGTAAGGACACACAGGCTTCCTTCCAGGGTCCTGTGGTACTTCTTTTGGGAAAACATGGCATGGGCGGTATACTTGTGCCTGCCGAACTTCACGCCGACAGGTTCCGCCAGGCCGTCACCGATACCGTAGATGAGTATCGGAATCAAGATCAAGTGCAAGAGGCCCTGGCTGGCGAAGAAAATCCCGAATGAGATAAGAATCAAATGGCCGGCGGCCGTCTGGGTGGCAATCCACAGCAGCGTGTGGGGCCGATCTTCGGGCCGGTCGAAGGAGCGAAACATCACGCTAATAAAATGCACCCGTTCCCTGATGGGTTTTACATAGAAGGCGAACTTGAGTACCGCCAGGACGGCCCCCAGGATAAAAAGCCCGTAGGCCCGATCATAGGCATACTGCCGGTTGAGGAGGATGGGGAGGAAGAAGAGAGCGAAGTGGTTGATCTTGCGGGTATAATTTACCTTGACATTCTTGTGTTCCACCAGCAGCCCGTTGCTGTACTGGACGGCAATCAGAAGGAGGAGAGTCACAGCCTGAGTAAGGAGATAGGAAGAGTTCAAGGACACGGCTATATAACCCCTTTCTCCACCAGAGCCTCTACAAGGTTCGTTTCTCAAATATACCTTCCTATTTAAAATTCCTCATAACCCCCATGAATCCCTTTTTTTATTTACTCCACCGGGAAGCCCACTGCCCTTCAAGGGGTGGAAAGCGATCAGTCATCGGGAGAGCAGGAAACCTGGAAACGGGGAAAAATGGCAGGGGTAAAGGAAGGGTTAACCGGCCTTGCGGCGATAGCGGCCCACCCAGGCGGTAAAAAGAAGGAGGATGGCAGCGGACGTCGCGAGGGGGGTGACGGAGGGGAAGTGCCTCCAGATCAGGCCTCCCACCGGGGGTACCACCGCCGCCCCCAGGGAATAAAAGGCGAAAAAGATACCCGTGGTGACCCCCTTTCGCGCACCGGAAATGCCCCGCATGACCATCACCAGCAGGGTGGGGAAGGTCACCCCGAACCCCAGGCCGAAGAGGGCCACAGCTACAGCCAGAACCGTCGGGCTGCCGGTGGCATGAATGAGGAGCAGGGCTGCCGCCAGGACGGTGGAGCCGGCCATGACGGTGCTGAAGAGGTTGGAGCAGGGCCAGTTGGCGGCCAGCCGGAAGGCCTGGAGCAAAATCACCGTCAGGGCAAAGAGCCCGAAGAGAAGGCCGATTCCCGCCTGATTGTAGCCCAGGGACTTTGCCGCTGCCGGCAAAAAGGCCGCCAGGGTGCCGGTGCCTCCCATGAAGGCGAAGGCCATGAGGCAGGCAGCGCGGGGCAGAGGCGGGAGCTTGAAACGGAGGGCCTTGACCCAGTTCAAGGTCTGGGCATCCCCGGGGATTTCCCCTTCCCTGGTGTAGAAAAAGGAGAGGACCGTGGCCGCCGTCAGGAGGAGGGCGATGCCCAGGTAGGCGGCTTTAAAACTGTAGGCATTGGAGATCAGGCCGGCGAAGAGAGGGCCCGTCAGGGCGGCAAGGCCGATAGCGATCCCGTAGAAGGCCACATTGCGGCTGTGTCGGTCGGAAAAATGCCTGCCGGCATCGGGGGACAGGGAAGCCAGGGTGGCGGGGATGAGGATGCCCCCCGTCAGCCCGTGCAGGCCCCGCACCAGGACCAGGCCTCCGGTGGAACCGATGAGCAGGTAACCATACAGGGACAGGGTAACCCCCGTCAACCCCAAAAGCATGGGCCTGCGCCAGCCCCAGCGGTCGATGGCCGTGCCGCCGATGCCGTTCCCCAGGATATTCAGCAGGGAATAGATGCCGATGACGGTACCGATCCAGAAGGCATCAGCCCCCAGGGAGGCAGCGAAAAGGGCCAGGATGGGGAGCTGGGCATGGGTGTCAAAGAAGGAAGCGTACACCGTCAAAAAAATGGGCAGAGTTTTTAGCTTTACAGGTTCTGTCAACGGGTTTTCCTCCCTCTTTAACCTGGAATTATCCCCCCTGGGTTCTTGCAGCCTGAGGCGGTTTAAGCCCACTAGGCTTCCCGGCGCTCACATTAATAATATTTCGACTCCGGCACAATCATACTACAGAAGATCAATTCTGCCGGCACTTTCTAGTCTACCCAAATCCCCGGCAGGGGTCAAGCAAAAGACGGGAAGGTGAAGCCCCCCGCCACCGAAGGGCCAGGGGGGACCCCGTAACGCATCAACTCGTTGCCGGTACAGAAGACCTGCCGGGAGCTGTGGAGAGAGAAAAAAAGGGTCTTTGTTTTCCCTGCAAAATGATGTATAATGTGATGTATGGGGAAGGTGAAAGGCATGAGCGATCTGGTGAGAAAACAGCTGTACATTACAAGACTCCAGGACTTGCAATTAAAGGAACGGGCGAAGGAATACGGCGTGACGGAGGCCGAACTGGTGCGGAAAGCCCTGGACCTGCAGTTAAACAGGGTTGGCTTTGCCAAAGAACCTGTTTCAACCTGGCAGAAGGAACTGGCCTTTGTAGAGGAATGGATCAATAAGGGCCGGGTCAAAGGCCTGCGAAGTTGGAAGCGGGATGATCTTTATGGGGTCTAAAGTGATGATCGATACCAACATCCTGGTCTATGCCTATGACCGCTCCGCAGGAGGAAAACAGAAGGCAGCCCTGCGGGTCCTGGACGTCCTGGTGCAAGCCGGTTGTGGGGTAATTAGCCCCCAGGTCCTGGGGGAATTTTTTATTGCGGTTAC
>PWVN01000169.1 GCA_003561835.1 Syntrophomonadaceae bacterium | reverse complement strand
AAGTGAAACCCTTCTGCCGCCAGGCAGGTGACGGCCGCTCCGGCCCGGGAAAACTTCCAGGTATCCTTGCCTTCAACCTCCAGCCCCGGGTGGTGAGGGCTGTGCTTGAGCACCCCGACCCGGTAGCCCCGCCGGGACAAAAACTCCACGATTCCGGCGATCAGCGTGGTCTTGCCGCTACCCGATTCTCCCGTTACCACCAGAAGGGGCACCATAGGCCTCAGTCCTCGTTATAATATTCACTATTCTACCATAACGAACCCTAAATGAAAAGCAACCCGCTTACGCGGGTTAAAATTTTCTCAGCAATACTCAGTAATCCCTGGAAACATTGGCCTGCAGGATCCGGCTCAAATTTTCCCTTATCTCCCCGTCCTCCACACCTTCCAGGGCCTTTCGGGCCCTTTCCGTATAGGTCCCGACCAATCCCAGGCAGTAGTCCAGGGACTCAACCCGCTGCATCTCCCTCACAATCCCCTGCAGACGGGCCTCGCTCAGCTCACCCTTCCGGATGCGGCGGCTCAGATCCTCCCTGCCGTCCCCAAAGCGCAGGAGATGAATGACGGGCAGGGTGATGATCCCCTGGCGCAGGTCGCTTCCCACGGGCTTCCCCGTCACCTTTTCCTGACCCTGAAAGTCCAGGATATCGTCCTTGATCTGAAAGGCCAGCCCAAGGTGCAGCCCGAAGTCATAGAGGGCCCCCAGTTCTTCCCGCCCCGCTTCCCGGACCACCCCGCCGGCCTGGCAGACCCCGGCCATGAAGCAGGCTGTCTTCTTCTTGATGCGGTCCAGGTAGTCCTCCTCCGTCAACTCCGTGTTGCCGGCATCCGTCAGCTGCTCGATTTCCCCCACCGACATGCCCTCGATGACGGCAGCCAGGATGTTGATGATCTCCCGGCAACCCGACTGGGTCAGGAGGGTAAAGGCCCGGGCAAAGAGGTAATCCCCCGCCAGGACGGAAATTTCATTGCCCCATTTGGCGTTTACCGTGGGCATCCCCCGCCTCAGGGCTGACTGGTCCACGATGTCGTCATGGACCAGCGAGGCGGTGTGGATGAGTTCGATGGAAGCAGCCGTATCCACCAACCGGGGTGCCGGCTTGTCCAGGCCGGCGGCTGTGAGGAACAGGGCAGGCCGCAGCCGCTTCCCCGATGCCCGGAGGATGTAATGGGTGATGGTATTCATGATGCGGGTATTGGAGTTGATGGTCTGCTGCAGGGTTTCTTCAACTTCCAGCATGTAGGGTTCGAGCTTTGGCACGATTTGCACTACGTTCAAAATTCCATCTCTCCCTCGGTGAACAGGGCCGTTATCATATCCCTATACCTTCTACCCGGCAGGGCTTTTTCCCTCTTAAAATAAAAAAAATGCCTCCCGAAAGGAAGCAATCCCCTAGAGCTTTTCGATCAAAAAGAGCTGGGGCGGGTGGTTGGCCTGATTGATGAACCGGTAGTGCAGCACCGAATGCCCTCCCTGCTCCAGGCCCTCCAGGTACTCCTGCACCTCTTCCACCTCCGCCTGCCCTCCCGGGTGGCCGCTGTAGGCCACCACGCTGACCAGCCCCCCCGGCACCAGCAGGGAAAAGACCGCCTCCAGGGCCTTGACGGTGCTCTCCGGCCGGGTAACCACCCCGTGGTCGCCCCCAGGAAGGTACCCCAGGTTGAACATGGCCGCCTGCAGGGGCGGGGGGACAAAGTCCAGGAGTTCCTCGTGGCTCCGCTGAAGGACCGTCACTCTGCCGGCCAGGCCGTGGGAGGCCAGCAGTTTCTCAGTCTCCTCCACCGCCCTCTTCTGGATATCAACAGCAAAGACCCTACCTTCGGGGCCCACGCAGCCTGCCAAAAAGAGAGTATCCTTCCCGTTGCCGCAGGTGGCATCCAGGGCCCGGTCCCCGCCCTTCAGGACCCTCCCAATCTCCGCTCTGGAAAATTCCAGGGCCCGCATCAGGTTTCCCATGGCTCTTCCTCCCCCGCCCCTATTTGCTTTTCTTATCGGCATTCTTCCTGCTCACGTATAGGCCTTCGTTCTGGTCTAAACTGGCAAAAAGCACATCCTTGTGAGATTTGATTCCCATCTCCTGAAGCTTCCCCTGCAGCCACTCCTCCGTCTTCCCCACCAGAGAAAGGTACCTCTCCTGAAGCTCCCCATCGAAGATCAGGGGTACGGGGAGGGCCTCGTAGGGGGGTTGGATCTTCAGGTCCTTGGGGGTAACGGGCCGCCGGTCCGATTTGAGAAACACGCTGAGGCTGCCGGAAGGCTCCAGGATGGCATATTCCACATCGGCAATATTGGCCACATTTTTATCCCTGAGCTGACTTAAAAGATCATTGATATTATAGCGGAGTTTCCGCATTTCCTTCTCCATTATAACACCCTTGTCGATCAAAATGCTAGGCATCCCAGTGACAATATGCCGGGCCCCCTTGAATTTTAAGCTGATATAGGCCAGCAGCACCTCCGCCCCCATCAGGGTGAAGATGGGGGTGAATCCGACCAGCAGGGGCTTGGTTGTGTCCTCCATGGAGATGGCCGCCGATTCGGCTATCATGATGGCCACCACCAGGTCGAAGGGGGAAAGCTGCCCCACCTCCCGTTTGCCCATGATCCGGATGACAACCAGAACCCCCAGGTAGAGGACCAGGGTCCGGTAAAATATGGTTCCCACATCCGCCAACATGAAATCGCCTCCTTAGGCTGTTTCGGTCATAGATTACCTCATCCCGGAAAAATTAAACCCCGACGGGCGGTTCCTGTTGACAGGCAGGGAATTTTACCCCATACTTAAGACATCAAAAAAAGGGAGGTGCACCCATGGCTGTCTGGAAGTGTTCTGTCTGCGGCGAGACCAAGGAAGGCCGCTGCCGCCCCAAGGAGTGCCCCAACTGCGGGGCCGTGAAGGAAGAGTTTGTCAAAGCTGAAGAGAAGAAATAATTAAAAGGGGGACAACCCCTTTTAATTATTTCCATGTAGCTCCTTAAGCCTGCCTTCATCAAACCCGATGACCACCTCTCTGTTTTCCGAGACCAGGGCCGGGACCACATCGTGCCCCGTCCGCTCCATCATCTCCTCCCGGGCCTCCCGGCTGTCCTCCTCGTTCCGCTCCTCGTACTCGACCCCCTTGGATGAGAGAAACTCCCTCACCGCATGGCAGTAAGGTCAAACCCCGGATACATACAGCACCGCCTTCTGCATCGAACCTCACCTCCCTATTCCTTCTTTATGCACAGCTCGACAATCTCATTGTTGTCAATTCGCAAGAACAAAACCAGCAGCAGGATGGCCAGGATTCCTGTCCCCCAGAAGGGGATGGCCTCCCGGATGTCGCTTAAAACGCTGAACAGCGGCGGGCCCAGGGCCACCCCGAAGAAGCGGATGCTGCCATAAAGGGAGACAATGCCCCCCCGCTCTTCCGTGGGGGCGCAGTTGGTCACGATGATGGTCAAAGAGGGGATGATAAATCCTCCCCCCAGCCCCATGACCGCCACCACCGTCAGGAACAGGTACAGGTTTTCCACGTGGGGAAACAAAATAGTGGCCCCGCCCAGGAGGAAGAGACCCCCCATGACAAAATACTTCAGCTCCTGGCTTTTCTTCTCCAGGTGGAAGCCGCTGAAGAAGGAGCTGGCGGCCCAGGCCGTCACGGGGATAGCGATGACCGCCCCCTTCAAAATTCCGGTGATGTCGTAGCGCTGCTCCAGCAGGTCAGAGAGAAAGGAAAGCACACCGAAGAGGATGAGGAAGGAAAGGCTCCCCCCCAGGTAGCTCCGCCACAAAAACTTTCCCCGGTCCGTGAAAATCCTCTTGATATCGGCAAAATAGTTCTTAAAGGGGGTCTTGGGCTTATCCTCCGGTTCCTCGATCAGGAACAGGATGGCAAAGAGGACGGGGATCACGAAGGTACCAAATACAAAGAAGGGAACATGCCAGCTGATCAGGACCAGGGCCGCGCCCAGAACGGGGCTGACCACCTTGCCCACGATGTTGGTGAACTCGATGGTGCCCAAGGCCTTGGCCCGCTCCTCCGTGGTGAAGATATCCCCCACCAGGGCCATGGCGATGGGGGACATGCCCGCCGCCCCCACACCCTGCAGCACCCTGCCCAAAAGCACATAGGTAAAGATCCCCGCCCCCCCCAGGATGGCCAGGACGCCCACCAGGGTACCCCCCAGACCGTAAAGGAGCAGGGCAACGATGATGACCGCTTTGCGCTTCACGTGATCGGATATAAAGCCGAAGACGGGAATGAAGAAGCCCGCTGCCACGGAATAGTACGTAATCAGCAGGCTCACCTGAAAAAAACTGATGTCCAGAGCATCCCGGATCTGGGGGAACCCGGGAATCAGCAGGGAGTTGCCAAAGACCATGATAAAGGTGACGGAATTTAGGGCAGCCAGTTTTTCCTTCGTTTTTATGCGCATGGATGTCTCCCATTAAAGAGTAGATGGCTGTCCTATTTTCCCCAGAGACAGCAAAAAATTTCCCCCTACAGGGGGAATATTAAAATCAAGCTCCTGATGAATATTTTGGCCCCTAAGGGTCAAAATAAGGTCTAAAGGGGGTGACAAACAATGGAATTCAGGGATCCTCCCTCTAAAGAAGAAAATCTGGTAGGAAGTGCTATAAAGTACGGGGCATGGCTCTTTGGCCTCATCATTGTCCTCTTCTTTATAGCCCGGCATGTCTTCCCCTTTATCCAAACTCTATTTTGAAAGGAGCTGTATAAATAATGATGACAACATTCCACTGGGTTCATATTGTTGTTGGTATCTGGATTGCCCTTGTCAATTTTACCAATATTCTGGACCCTAACCTTCTGGCCCTGAACAACGTGATTCTCGGCATCGTCGTGGCTGTATACAACGCCTACATCCTCTTCGGCAAGAAAAACGTCGATGTGGGCGGCGGAGGAGAACAGTAACCCACCCCCAAATTACCTACAGGATGCAGAGCCTGTAGGTTTTTCTTTGCCCTTCCTCTGTTTCCCCTCAGCTCCCCGCAGCTGCTGCAAGGCAGCCAGAGGCTCCCTTCCTGCATCCCACAAAACATCAGGCCTTATCCTTGACTTTTATACCACCTGCTCGTATAATATCAACTGTACAGTTCATGTGTGTCGGGGTGGCGGAACAGGCAGACGCGCACGTTTGAGGGGCGTGTGGGGTAACCCATGGGGGTTCAAGTCCCCCTCCCGACACCATCATTATCCGAATTATTAGAGGTGCTTAGAGAGAAGGCTCATTCTTAAAATAGTATTTATAGTGATATTCCGCGATGAAGTGAGAACCCGCGTTTAAGCGGGATTTTTGTTATAAAAACCTTTTTGGGGGCTACCAATTATATGGATAACTGGAAGTTTTTACCTTTCCTGTGTTTAGGTGTTATAGTCTCCCTCTTATACCAAGCTAGAATCTAAAGGATTATTAATTTAAAGGATTTGTATACGGGCTAATAGTATGGGAAACCTAAATTAAGATTGTATAAGGGAGGTCATACCATGCTAGGGCTTTTGAAGAAGAATAATCCCACACAAGTAGATTGCCAGGAAGCATATAATCTTTGGGATGCTCTTACATCACGGTATAATACTATTCAGCAGGTGCAAATTTGGCATAACTTTGTCCACGATAAGGACTTTAGCCTGCTGTTAAAACATGGTTACATGGAATTAATGGATAAGCAAGCGAATAAGCTTGAGCAAATAATGAATGACTATCAACTAGCTCTTCCTAAAAGACCCCCACAGGGTACCAACACCCCTGCTAATGTAGAAGCTTATGAGGATAGGTTTTTGGCAGCAATTGCGATAAACAATATACAGAATAACATAACACAACAAATAAGGTTTATCCGTACAAGTTTAACCAACGACTCGGTACGAGAAACATTTATCAGTTTTCTTGGTCAAGGGGCTGATTTATATGATACTGCTATAAAATATGTTAAACTGAGAGGATGGTTAGCTATACCTCCCCTGTATAAACAAGTGCCTCCGGAGACCAAAGATAGTCTT
>PWVN01000262.1 GCA_003561835.1 Syntrophomonadaceae bacterium | reverse complement strand
GTCTTTACCGGTGTAATTCGCCACTACATCGACATGTGGGTGATTCTGGCCGTGGTGATGATTAACGCCATTATCGGTTTTACCCAGGAATGGAGGGCGGAGCAGGCCATCCGCTCCCTCCAGGCCTTGGCCGCTCCCCATTCCTTCGTGCTGCGGGGCGGGGAGCGGGTGGAGATCGAGAGCAGCGGGTTGGTGCCCGGGGACATCGTCTACCTGGAGTCGGGGACCCGGGTCCCGGCGGACCTGCGCCTCTTCGAGGTAAAGCGTCTGGATGTGGATGAGTCCACCCTGACGGGAGAATCCACCAACGTCCACAAGAACGCCCGGGTCATCGGGGAGGAAAAGGTGGGCCTGGCCGACCGTAAAAATATGGCCTTCATGGGCACCCTGGTCCAGACGGGACGGGGCCTGGGGGTGGTGGTGGCCACGGGGAGGCACACCCAGCTGGGGCAGATCTCCGACCAGGTCCGAAGCGTCAAGCCGGCCCCCACCCCCCTGCAGGTGCAGTTGGGGAACTTCAGCCGCTGGCTGGGGGCAGCCATCGTCGTCATCTCCGTGGGAAGCGTCCTCCTGGGGCTGGCCCTGGGGAGGGAGCTCTTCGAGATGATCCTGACGGGGACGGCCCTGGCGGTAGGGGCCATCCCCGAGGGGCTCCCCGTGGTGGTCACCATCACCCTGTCCATCGGCGTCAAGCGGATGGCCCGGAGGAACGCCATCGTCCGCCGGCTCCCGGCGGTGGAGACTTTGGGCTCCACCACCGTCATCGCCTCGGACAAGACGGGGACCTTGACCAAGAATCAGATGACGGTGCAGCAGATCTGGGCGGGGGGAGCCGTCTACCGCGTGGAGGGGGTGGGTTTTGCCCCGGAAGGGGAGATCCTGGAGGAAGGGGGCAAGGAAGGGGGTAAAGAAGAGGGCATAGAAGAGGGTAAGGAAGAAGGCGAAGGGGGCGACGAAGGGGGCGCCCCGGTAAAACTGAAGGAACACCGGGCCCTTTTGGCCTGCCTTCGGGCAGGGCTCCTGGCCAACGAGTCCCGGCTGGGCCACGACGAAGAGCGGGGGTATTTCCCCGACGGCGACCCCACGGAAGTGGCCTTGATTGTGTCCGCCCAAAAAGGGGGGCTCAAGGGGGATGAGGAAGGGGACAGCTTCCCCGTCCTGGACGAGATCCCCTTCGAATCGGACCTCATGTACATGGCAAGCCTGCGGAAGGATTCCCGGGAAGAGGGGAATATCATCTTCGTCAAGGGGGCGCCGGAGCGGGTCGTCGAGATGTGCACTTCCCTGCTGAACCGGAAAGGAGACGGGGAGGCCCCCTTGAAGGGCGTGGAGGCCCCCGTGAAGGACCGGGAGGCGGTCTACGGCCAGGCCCGGGCCTTCTCCCGGCAGGGGCTGCGGGTTTTGGCCATGGCCTGGCGCCGGGTGCCCCGGGAGGTAACGGATCTGGATGACAGCATGATGCAGGAAGGGTTTACCCTTTTGGGGCTCCAGGGCATGCTGGACCCGCCCCGGGAAGAGGTTTTTGATGCGGTATCCCAGGCCGGGAAGGCGGGGGTCCGGGTCATCATGGTGACGGGGGACAACCGGGACACGGCCGTGGCCATCGGGCAGCGGCTGCAGCTGGTGGAGGGGGACGAGGTGCCCGTCCTGACGGGGGCGGAACTGGAGGACATGACGGACGAAGAGCTTTATGAGCGGGTGGGGAAGGTCAGCATTTTCTCCCGGGCTGCCCCCCTGCACAAGCTGAGGATTGTGCAGCAGCTCATCCGGCGGGGCGAGGTTGTGGCCGTGACGGGGGACGGGGTCAACGACTCGCCGGCCCTCAAGGCCTCCCATATCGGGGTGGCCATGGGAAAGACGGGGACGGACGCGGCCAAGGAGACTTCGGACATGATCGTGACTGACGACAATTTCGCCAGCATCTTCGCCGCCGTCAAGGAAGGACGGGTGGTCTTCAGCAACATCCGGAAGGTGATCCTCTTCCTCCTGTCCACAGGCCTGGCCCAGATCATCCTGATTTTCGCTGCCCTGATCGCAGGGCTGCCCCTGCCCCTGCTGCCGGCCCAGATCCTGTGGCTGAACCTGGTGTCCAACGGCCTCCAGGACGTGGCCCTGGCCTTCGAGCCGGGAGAAGAGGGCATCATCGACCTGCCTCCCCGGGTTAGGGACGAGCCCGTCCTCACCCCCCTCATGCAGCAGCGCCTGGTCCTCATCGGCATTGTCATCGCCAGCGGCACCCTGTACACTTTCTCCCGGGCCCTGGGGGAGGGCTATGCTTTAGAGCATGCCCGGACAGTGGCCCTGACCACCATCGTCCTCTTCCAGCTCTTCAACGTCTTCAACACCCGTTCCGAGACCCTCTCCATCTTCCGGGTGCCGCTGCTGTCCAACCCCTTCCTCTTCTTCAGCGTGGTCTCCTCCATCATCGCCCAGGTGGCCATCATCTATGTGCCCGCCTTCCAGATGATCTTCCGGACGGCGCCCCTGGCCGCCCGGGACTGGGGCTTGATCCTGGGGATTGCCCTCACCGTCCTGGTGGCGGTGGAGGTGGAGAAGGCCATACGCAGAGGCAGCATTAGCAGTTGACGGAGGTTGTTATACATTTGTCCGGCAAAACAAATGCTTTATTCTGTGAGGCGATTCTGATCAGTTTTTATCTGACATGATCAATCGGGAAATCAAGAACAATCGGCAAGTCTTATTTTTTCTCACCAACACACACGTATGGAGAATCTATCCCATCTCACCTTTTCCTCCTGGCAACGGTCAGCAGGTCCGCCACCACGGCATAGGCCGTCTCGCGGATCTTGGGCTCCCGGATTTGGACGGTCAACTCCCCGGCCAGGTCCGTCTTCAGGGTAAGGGCGCTGGAGGTCCCCCGGATCTTGGCCAGGGAGTGGTCCGCCGGGAGGTGGACGGGAGCCACCCGTCCCACCGGTTTGCCCTCTACAAGAGCTCCCTCGCAGAGGAGCCTTATGGCCTGGCCCCGGGACCGGGCCTCCCGGACGGTTTCCAGGGTGATGCCGCCGATTCCCTGTCTGTCGATATCCCCGGGTGTAATACCGGCGCCCATGAGGACGTTCAGCAGGGCCGTGACCTTGACGGCGGCGTCCCAGCCGTCGATGTCCATGGAGGGGTCAGCCTCGGCCCACCCGTACTTCTGGGCCGTTTCCAGGGCAGCGGCGAAACCCTCCCCCTCCTCCATCCGGGTCAGGATGTAATTGGTGGTGCCGTTTAGAATCCCCGAAAACCCGGTAATCCGGCAGCCCGGGAGGTTCTCCCGCACCAGGTTGAATACCGGGGCACCGTCCAGAACGGTACCCTCGAAGAGAAAGGCCTTGCCGACGGAGGCCGCCAGGGCTTGCAGGTCCCTGTAGGCAAAGGCGATAGGCCCCTTGTTGGTGGTGATGGCATGCTTCCCCCGGCTGAGGGCGCTGCGGAGGTGGTCCGTGGCCGGCTGGCCCCCGGCGATGTCCAGGGTGGTGGTCTCGATGATCGCATCGACAAAATCCAGCCCGATAATATCCAGGGAAGAGACCCGGGCCCTTTCCGGGTTTTCGGGAGAGAAACTCCCCCCCTCATGCAGGTCCAGGAGGGCCCGCCTGAGGTCAATCCCTTCGGGGTTCACCAGGCTTCCCTTCCCCCTGGTGGAGACAGCCACCACCCGGAAGCCCTCATAATACTCTACGGCCCACTCCTTTTCCTTTTCCAGGAGGATCCTGGCAAACTCCTGGGCTACATTCCCGAAACCGATCAGCGCCAGCCGCATACGTACTCATCTCCATTCCCCTAAGTCTTTTTCCCCTGCCTTCTCCTGTTGGGGACCGGGCCGGGAAGGGTATTCCTACCTCTTTGACCTTGCTTCAGGGCCCCTGTCCCCCTTCTCACGGGCTGGGCCCCTCCATGGGATTTCGCCCCCCTAAAGCCATTTCCCTCCTTTCTTCCACAAGGTCCCCCTGTCCAGAAATAAAAATGGGACAAGGTCCCTGTCCCCCTGTCCCGGGACAGGGGGACAGGGACCTTGTCCCGAGCAGGAATATGGGGCGCAGTATAGAATAAAATTAAGATATTGCCGATGGGAGGTAGACAGCATGGATGTTCTGGCAGCTATTGGAAACACGCCCCTGGTGGAGCTGGTGAACCTCAACGAGAACAGGAAGGTGAGGGTCCTCTGCAAGCTGGAGGGGAGCAACCCGGGGGGCTCCGTCAAGGACCGCCCCGCCTGTTATATGATCAAAAAGGCCGAAGAATCCGGCGAGCTGAAGAAGGGGAAGTGCATCCTGGAACCCACATCCGGAAACACGGGGATTGCCCTGGCCATGATCGGCGCCGCCAAAGGGTACCCCGTCACCCTGGTGATGCCGGGCTGCGTCAGCGTGGAAAGGAGCCGCATCCTGGAGGCTTACGGCGCGGAGGTGGTCCTTACTCCGGCGGAGGAAGGGACCGACGGCGCCATCCGCCTGGCTTACCGGATGGTGGAGGAAAACCCGGAGCGCTACTACATGCCGAACCAGTTCAAGAACGAGAACAACTCCCTGGCCCACTACGAGACCACGGGCCCGGAAATCCTGGTCCAGGCGGGCGGGGAAGTGGATGTTTTCCTGGCGGGGATGGGAACGACGGGTACCCTGATGGGGACGGGCCGGTTCCTGAAGGAGCAAAACCCCCGCATCCGGGTTGTCGGGGTGGAGCCCGTGGTAGGGCACAAGATCCAGGGGCTGAAAAACATGGAGGAAGCCATCGTGCCGACCGTCTACCACCCGGAACTGTTGGACGATAAATTCACCGTGCTGGATGACGAAGCCTTCGACATCACTCAGCAGTTGGCGGTGAAAGAGGGTATCTTTGCGGGCATGTCCAGCGGCGCTGCCGTGGCGGCGGCCCTGCAAACGGCGGCGAAGATGGGATCGGGCACGGTGGTCACCATCCTGCCGGACCGGGGGGACCGCTACCTCAGCACCCACCTCTTCCGTTCCATCTGCGGGAAATGCGCCCCTTAAGGGTATTGCACAATTGATGTAAACAAAATTATGTTTACCTGTTGCTTTTACTTGTTTGTCCTTGCCTGCAGTTGAGTTTTGTTATATAATGGCAGGGGGTGATTCTCTGTGAAGAAGCTGTTGACAGCCCAGGAACTGGCAGAGCTTTTGAGCCTTTCGGTGGAGACGGTCTGGAGGTATACCCGGCAGAAGAAAATCCCCGTGGTGGAGCTGGGGGATCGGCAGTATCGCTACGAGAAGGAAGCGGTGCTGGCGGCCCTGGCGGCAGGGGATTCCCTGGTGAAAGAAGAAAACCCTGCTGTTTTGCGGCAGGGAGGATACACCTACCAGGATTACGTGAAGATCCCCTGGGAACCGGGTTGCCGCCTGGAGGTGCTGGAAGGATCTCTGGTCAGGGAACCATCGCCTTCCGTTAAACACCAGCTGGTGGTGGTTATGCTGTACCGGCAGCTGGCCGATTTCTTTGACGGTTTTGACCCCCGGGGAGAATTATTTGTGGCCCCTCTGGACGTTACATTGAGCGAAGCCAATGTGGTCCAGCCGGACCTCCTCTATATCTCCGGCGGGCGAAGGGAGATCATCCTGGAGGAACGCATTGACGGCCCCTGCGACCTGGCGGTGGAGGTCATGTCCCCTGCCAACCGGCGCAAGGACCGGCTGCAGAAAATGGAGATCTACCGTCGGGAGGGGATCCCCCACTACTGGCTGGCCGATCCGGAGAATGAAACCCTGGAAGCCTTCGCGCTAAGGGAGGGGCACTACACATTGGTGGCAGCCGGTGGGCGCGAGGATGCCTTCTCCCATCCGGAGTTTCCCGAGATGGAACTGGACCTTAAGAGGGTTTTCCACAAATAGAACGTCAAAACCCGGGGAATCTTCTTCCCCAGGTTTCTTTCCATTTTTTTCTTTTAGTTCTTTTGCTATAAGTATCAATATTCCTGCTTCAATTTGGTCACTTAGCATTTATTTTTGTGCTACTTTTTGACCAATTTTTAATTATTAAGGTATAATAAGTTCTTACAATTTATTTG